>JBBAFY010000081.1:0-10471 GCA_041655135.1 Tissierellales bacterium | reverse complement strand
GATTATAGTGATAATTGTTAGAAAAACAGATAATGTTGAAGAGAATAGAATTATTTCTCAAATGTTAATTTGTAATAAATTGAATTATGAAATAAGCAACAGTAGTATAAATTATATTATAGAAGATAATAACATAATAGTAGGTGCATGCAATTTTGATATTAAGAGTGATCATGCAATAATTAATTTCCTTATAATAGACAAGAACAGAAGAAGAGAAAAACTAGGAGATGGACTTTTAAGATCAGTTTTGAATTATTGCTTATTAAGTGGTATTACGAAAGCACTTTTTATTGGTGATAATCAGTTTTTTCTTAGTAATGGTTTTTCTTATACCAACAAGGAATGGCTTCTTTATGTATTAAAGGATTCAGATACCATTTTGGAATGTGATATTGAGAAGTTCTTTAATAAAGGTTGTAGTTCCTGTAAAAGGAGCTGATAAATTGTATAAGCATATTAATAATGTAGTTAGTATTGCTAAAGAACTGATGATTAGTAAGGTTTTTAAGGGCGATTTAGTTGTAGATGCTACAGTAGGCAATGGTCATGATACTCTTTTACTTGCTCAACTGGTAGGCGAAGAAGGAAAGGTGTATGGATTTGATATTCAAAACTCCGCATTAAATAATACTAATCAAAAGATAGTTGAGAATAATCTTTCTGATAGGGTATATTTAATTAAAGATAGCCATGAAAATATAGATAAGTATTTTGATAGTAAAATTGACTTTATATCCTTCAATTTAGGGTATTTGCCTGGCGGAGATCATAATATTGTTACAAAAGCTAAAACTACAATTATAGCAATAGAGAAAAGTTTGAATTTACTAAAGGAGAATGGTCTGCTATTAATTACTACTTATATCGGACATAATGAAGGGAAAACAGAAGATATGAATATCAAAAAATACCTAACAAACTTGAGCCAGAAGCAGTTTAATGTTTTGAAGTTTGAATTTATAAATCAAGCCAACTATCCACCGGTACTTTATTGTGTAGAAAAAAGAAAATTATAAACCTTGGGGGAATTTATCATGAAGAAACCTAAAATTACAGAGACAATTTTTAGAGATGCTCACCAATCATTAATTGCTACAAGAATGAGAACAGAAGAAATGCTTCCTATAGCAGAAAGACTTGATGAAGTTGGTTTTCATTCCTTAGAAGTATGGGGAGGAGCTACTTTTGATGCTTCCTTAAGATTTTTAAACGAAGATCCATGGGAAAGACTAAGGAAGTTAAGAAAAGCAATAAAAAAGACAAAACTTCAAATGTTATTAAGAGGACAAAATCTTTTAGGATATAAGAATTATCCAGATGATGTGGTTGAAGAATTTGTGAAAAAATCTATAGCAAACGGTATTGATATTATTAGAATATTTGATGCATTAAATGATGTAAGAAATCTAAAAGTATCAATAGAAGCTACTAAGAAATCTGGAGGACATGCCCAAGCTGCTATTTCTTATACCATAAGTCCAGTACATAATATTGATTATTATATTAAATTATCAAAAGATATGGAAAGTATGGGTGCAGATTCAATATGTATAAAGGATATGTCAGGCATACTTTTACCTTATACTGCTTACGATTTAGTTAGCAAACTTAAAAAAGAAATTAAGGTTCCTATACAGCTACATTCACATTTTACTAGTGGAGTTGCCAATCAAACATATATGAAAGGAGTAGAAGCTGGAGTTGATATTTTTGACACTGCACTTTCGCCTTTTAGTATGGGAACAAGTCAACCATCTACTGAGTCAATGATTGCGTCTTTAAATGGTTCACCTTATGATACTGGTCTTGATTTAAACCTAGTAGCGGATATTGCTGATTATTTTAAACCAATAAGGGAGAAATACATTAAGGAAGGTGTTTTAAATCCTAAAGTATTAGGTGTTGATAGTAAAACTCTGATAAATCAAGTTCCTGGTGGGATGCTGTCAAACCTAGTTTCTCAACTAGAAAAGCAAGGTTCTCTTGACAAATTTGAGAAAGTTCTTGAAGAAATACCAAAAGTAAGAGAGGACTTAGGTTTTCCACCTCTAGTCACTCCAATGAGTCAAATGGTAGGCACTCAAGCAGTTTTCAATGTAATATTAGGAGAAAGATATAAGATGGTACCTTCAGAAGTTAGAAATTATGTAAAAGGTCTATATGGAAAGTCAGCAGTTCCTATTTCAGATGAAATTAAGAAGAAGATAATTGGTGATGAAGAAGTATATTCTGGTAGACCAGCAGATCTACTAGAACCACAACTTGAAAAAATCAAAGATGAAATTAAGAATTATATAGAACAAGATGAAGATGTACTGACATATGCTTCTTTTCCGCAAGTTGCAATTAGCTATTTTCAATATAGACAGACAGAAAAATATAAAATTGATAGTTTATTACTTAATACAGAAGACAAAACTTATCCAATATAAATTACTTAAATGAGAATCTATTGTTAATCAAACTCTAGATAAAACAGGTTAAATACTAAACTACCCAGTATTTAACCTATTTTATTATTATTAGATTACTAAAATTTCAATTATAAGTTAGCAATTTTTATGTAAAAGAATTCAGTTCTTCTATTACTAAAGTAGGATATTGCTTTTGCTACTAAATTCTTTTCAATAGAATAGCCACATTTCAAACAAATAGTATTGTCCTTATGTACAAATCCTTCATAGACATTAGTTTCTAAATTTCCATACTTCCTCTAGCTTTTCCATCCAGTTTTACAGTATACTTTTCTCTTATCATAATCTGCATACACCCATTTTAAGATTTTATGAAAATGAAATGGATATTTATTAAAGCGTAGGTAGTCACTGTAAAGTCCTAAAGTTAAACAATAATCTTCAAATGTTTTTTCAATGATAGACTGCAATGGTTCATCTATTTTGCAGCTTATATAGTTGTAGCCTTCTTTTGAAAACATTTTCTTAAATTATCAAACATATATCCTCTACATACATGAATTTCTTCAATCTTATCAACTTTTAGCTTATTAAACAATTTATTTATTATTGTTATAACATAATCAAGATATTTTTTTTCTGTAAAGACAGCTCTTCTATCGAGATCTATTGGTATAATGTCATAATAAAATTCTTGAGTTTCTTTTCTAATAAATCCTATGTAAGTACCTCCTATTAAACTACCGCTTCCAGCGTCATAAATTAGTATCATAAAATCCCCCATAGATTACTGAATTTAAATGAATATAATTATTATTAATTATATGTTCAAAATATTCATAATAATCTGTTGTAAGGAAAAAATATTATGCAAAATAACTAAATTATGAAGTCAAACTTGCAGAAAATATCAAATAGTTAAAAAAATGAAACAAAAATTGCATATATTTACTTGGTTTGATATTATGAATGTGTAGTATATTCAACAATATTAAAAGGGGGACTTTAAGTTGGCTACCACAAGTGAAAAAGTACTTAAACTTAATGTAGAGTGGTGTAAAGGTTGTGGGATTTGTGTGGAGTTTTGCCCTAAAAATGTTCTTGAGCTTGAACATGGCAAAATAAGTATCAAGAATATAGACGCATGTATCCAATGTGGACAATGTGAACTAAGATGTCCGGATTATGCAATTTATTTAGGAGGTAAGAAAGATGGACAGTAAAAGGATTAAATTAATGCAAGGAAATGAAGCTTGTGTTGAAGGAGCAATAGCTGCAGGAATGAGATTCTATGCAGGTTATCCAATCACACCATCTACTGAGATAGCTGAGCTCTCTGCAGTGAAATTACCTAAAATAGGTGGCAAGTTTATACAGATGGAAGATGAAATTGCTAGTATGGGGGCCGTTATTGGTGCTTCACTAGCTGGATTAAAATCTATGACCGCAACAAGTGGTCCTGGATTTTCATTAAAACAAGAAAATCTTGGCTATGCAGCTATTGTAGAAGTTCCTTGCGTAGTCGTAAACGTTCAAAGAGGTGGGCCAAGTACTGGTTTACCAACAGCCCCTGCTCAAGGTGATGTTATGCAAGCTAAATGGGGAACACATGGTGATCATCCTATTATTGCGCTAACTCCATCATCAGTTAGAGAAACATTTGATCTGACTATTAAAGCTTTTAATTTTGCAGAGAAATATAGAACCCCTGTTATATTGTTAATGGATGAAGTTATAGGACATCTTAGAGAAAAAGTTGAAATACCTAATCCTGATGAAATTGAAATTATAGATAGAGTAATGACTGATAAAAACAAAGAACTATATAAACCTTATGAAGTTGAAGAAGGTGAATTAACACCTAAAATGGCTCCTTTTGGTCAAGGCTATAGATTCCATGTTACTGGTCTTATACATGATGAAACCGGTTTCCCTAGCGGAAAACCTGAAGTAGCAGAGAAACTAATTACTAGGCTTGTAAATAAAGTAGAATTGAATAAGGATGATATATCTCTTTACGAAGAATTTTTGTTAGAAGATGCTGAAATTGCAATAGTAGCCTATGGTGGGACTGCTAGGTCTGCAAAATATGCAATTGAACTTGCAAGAAAACAAGGTTTGAAGGTTGGATTATTTAAACCAATGACAATATGGCCATTTTTAGACAAGCAAATAATACAATTATCAAAAAAGATTAAAAAAGTTATTGTAGCAGAAATGAATCTTGGACAATATGCTATTGAAGTAGAAAGAGTAACTGGAAAATATTCTGAAGTGTACAGATGCAATAGAGTGAATGGCGAGCTTATATCGCCAGATGAAATCCTAGCAAAAATTAAGGAGGTCTATTAAAGTGCCTAGCAAACTAGTTGAAACTTATTTTAGATCAAATAAATTACCACATATTTGGTGTCCAGGATGTAGCCATGGTATTATAATGAGGTCTATTGCTAAAGCTATAGATAATTTGGCATTAGATAAGGATAATGTATGTATAGTATCAGGAATTGGTTGTTCTTCAAGAGCTACTGGTTACATGGACTTTAACACCTTGCATACTACTCATGGAAGAGCATTATCTTTTGCAACTGGAATAAAGTTGGCTAATCCAAAATTGGAAGTAATAGTTATTACTGGTGATGGTGATTGTGCTGCAATAGGCGGTAACCACTTAATTCATTCTGCGAGGAGAAATATTGGAATTACTACAATTGTTTTTAATAATAGTATTTATGGTATGACTGGTGGACAATATTCACCTGCTACACCTACGGGTGCTGTAGGTACGACTGCTCCATATGGGAACATAGATCCTAATTTTGATCTTTGTCAACTTGTAAAAGCAGCTGGTGCATCTTACGTTGCCAGATCAACAGCTTATCATGCTAATATGGTTATTAGTCAAGTTGAAGAGGGAATTAAAAATAAAGGTTTTTCATTTATTGAAGTAGCTAGTACATGTCCAACATATTATGGAAGAAAAAATAAGATGGGTAACTCTGTTGATATGATGACTAGTTTAAAAGAAAATTCTATAAACATTAAAGCAGCTGAAAAGTTGGATGAAGATAAAGTCAAAGGAAAACTTGTAATTGGAGAATTCTATAAAGTTACAAAGCCTGAATATACAGAGGAATATCAAAAAATTATTAATAGTTTTCAAAAGGAGAGATAATATGTCTAGTCAATATGAAATACGATTAAGTGGTTCTGGAGGTCAGGGATTAATATTGGCTGGTATAATTTTAGCCGAAGCTGCTATAGAAGATGGTAAAAATGCGATACAATCTCAGTCATATGGTCCTGAAGCAAGAGGTGGAGCAAGTAAAGCAGAGGTTATTATAAGTAATGAGGATATACATTATCCAAAAGTTAAAGATTGTGATTTGTTACTAGCTTTAACTCCGCTTGCTTGTATGAAATATATTGATACTTTAAAAAAAGGCGGAATTTTAGTAATCGATAGTAGTATTGATAATCCTATAAGAAATGATATAAATATTATTAGGATTCCAATATTAGAAACAGCAAATGAAAAATTAATGAAGCCATTGGTTGCCAATATAGTAGCTTTAGGTGCAATAAACGCTATATCAAATATAGTTTCAAATGATTCGTTAAAGAGTGGAGTTTCAGCAAGAGTACCAAGAGGAACAGAAAGTTTAAATGAAAAAGCATTAGAAGAAGGCATGAATCTTATTAAAGAATGCAAGGAATGAAACTATGGAAGATAAAAAGAAAGATGTTATGAAAATTATACAGGTAAACTTTACAAAGCTTAGTAAGGGTCAAAAGCTTATTGCAGAGTATATTATGTCTAATTATGATAAGGCAGCCTTTATGACTGCTGCGAAAATGGGAGAAGTAGTCGGTGTAAGTGAGTCTACTGTAGTGAGGTTCGCATTGACCCTTGGCTTTACAGGATATCCAAGCTTACAAAGGGCCTTGCAGGAGCTAATAAAAAACAAACTTACAACAGTTCAAAGGTTGAGTATGTCTGGAGAATATTCAGATAATGAGGTTGGAATCAAAAAGGTATTAAGAACAGATATGGAAAATTTAAAGGCTACAATTGATGAAATAAATGTTGATACTTTTGAAAAGGTTATAGATAGCATTTTAAAAGCTAAAAGAGTATATATTTTAGGACTTCGTAGTTCTACGGCTTTAGCAGAGTATTTAGGTTTTTACTTAGGTATAATTCTAGACGATGTTAAAGTGGTAAAAACTGGAATCAATGATGTTTTTGAACAAATTATTAGAGTTGATAAGGATGATTTAGTAATTGGTATAAGCTATCCAAGATATTCTAGAAGAACATTGGATGCACTTAATTATGTGAAGGCACAGCAATGTAAGGTTGTTGGTATTACAGATAGTTTGATTTCACCAATAGCTAGTCTAGCTGACTATACCCTTATAGCTAGAAGTAATATGTTATCATTTGTTGATTCATTAGTAGCACCTATGAGCCTTATAAACGCTCTGATTATTGCAATTGGTATGAGAGAAAGAGAAGTAATTGGAAAATACTTTAACGAATTAGAGAATATTTGGAGAGAATATAATGTTTACGAGAACAAAGATAAATCTAATAGTAATTAGAGTTTGGGAACTGAGAAATCAGTTCTTTTTTTTAGAAACATATCATAACAAATCTTATCATAAATGATAAGATTTGTAGATAATTTTCTTATTATAGCTTATAATAATTATATGAATTAACTTCTAAGTAATCATTAACTTTTAAACATTAATTATTAATTTTTTATGTTTTATTTTAGGAGGTTACAATGGGGAAAATCTATTTAGTAAGGCATGGTGAATCTGAATGGAACATTTTAAACAAGGTACAAGGACAAAACAATACTAATCTTACAGATAAGGGCAGAGAACAGGCTCAAAAAATTGGACATAGACTTATAGAAGAAAAGATTGATACTATCTTTTCTAGTGATTTGAACAGGGCCTTAGATACAGCAAAAATAATCGGTCAAATCCTTGGATTGAAAGTCAAGTCTTTTGAAGAGCTAAGAGAAAAAAAATTTGGGGTGTGGGAAGGTCTTACTAAACAGGAGATAATTGATAAGTTTAATAATGAACATATCATATGGATGACAGAACCCCATAAGCTTAATCTTCCAAATGCTGAAAATATTGTAGACTTGCAGGAGAGATTATTGAATGTAGTTAATATTCTTATTAAAGATAATGAAAATAAAAATATTCTAATTGTTTCTCACGGCGCCTCTATTAAAGCTCTTATTTTAGGACTATTAGGTATTGATATTTCTTTATATAATAAACTTACTATTAGTAATACAAGTTTAAGTATTATTGAGTATAGAGATTTTTCACCAGTAATAAGAGTACTCAATGATACAAATCATTTAAGGGAGGTATAGGATTTGCATAATCGTATAGCTGTAATTGGTGGAGGTCCTGCTGGAATGATGGCTGCTGCAACAGCTGGATATTTAGGAAAGGAAGTAGTATTATTTGAGAAGAATAATAAACTAGGCAAGAAAATGTTTATAACTGGAAAAGGGAGATGTAATATTACCAATGCAGGTGAAGTAGAAAGTATAATTGAAAATATTGTGGCAAATAAGTCATTTCTATATAGTGCATTTTATTCATTCACTAACAATGATATTGTTGACCTCTTAAAAACATATGGAGTAAATACTAAAATAGAACGTGGTAATAGGATATTTCCAGTTAGCGATAAGTCCAGTGATGTAATTAAGGCTCTAGAGAAATATTTAAATCATGAAAAGGTAAAAATAGTCTTAAATGCAGAAGTAAAATCTCTAGCAAAGTTAGCTGATGGTAGCTTTAGAATAGGGTTTACAGGTTTAAAGGATGAATATTTTAGTAAAGTAATTATAGCAACAGGTGGTGTATCTTATCCACAAACAGGTTCAACTGGAGATGGCTATAATTTTGCTAAAAGCTTGGGACATTTTATTGCTGATTTAAGACCAGCCTTAATACCATGTGAAATAAAGGAAAAATGGGTAAAAGAATTGCAAGGTTTATCACTAAAGAATGTGAAAATATCAGCATTTATCGACAGCAAAAAAATATTTGAAGATTTTGGAGAACTACTTTTTACTCATTATGGCATATCAGGTCCTATTGTGCTTACTATGAGCAGTTATATTAACAAGTATTATGGAAATAATATAAAGATTATTATAGATTTAAAGCCAGCTTTATCTAATGAAAAGCTTGAGATGAGAATATTAAGGGATTTTGAAAAGTACTCAAAAAAACTATTTAAGAATTCCTTGGATGATTTATTTCCCAAAAAAATAATACCAATAATTATAAAATTATCTAATATTGATGAGGAAAAGTGTGTAAATCAGATAACTAGAGAAGAAAGAAAAGGTTTAGTAGATTTAATAAAAAATCTTGAAATGAGTTTTTCAGATTTTAGACCTATTGATGAGGCTATAATAACTTCAGGTGGGATATCTACTTTAGAAATCAACTCCTCTACAATGGAATCAAAAATAATTAGCGGATTGTTTTTTGCTGGTGAAATTATCGATGTACATGCTCTAACAGGAGGGTATAATTTACAAATTGCTTATTCAACTGGATACCTTTCAGGTTTTAACTGTTAATTGTTTTTAATTAGAGATTATGGATAGAATATAAATACACTAATTGAATACAAGAACCTTTAAAGGTATTAAATTTTTTTCAAGGATATAATTAGTTTGGAATTGTAATAGAACTCAGAAAAGATATTTTAAACAAATATTCTTGAGAAGTGAATAGTTTTAATATATAATGATACTTAGATATTAGAAAGCGACCACCTTAAAGGTGGTTATGTTTATTAGGAAAGGATTAATGACAATGAATAATCTAATAATTGCTGTTGACGGACCTGCTGGGTCTGGTAAAAGCACAATATCAAAAATAATTGCTAGTGAACTAAATATTTTATACATAGATACTGGCGCAATGTATAGAGCGTTAACTTTAAAGATTGTAAGTAATAATACCAATTTTAATAATAGGGATGAATTAAATAAAATTTTACAGAACACAAGTATAGATTTTAAAGATAATCATATATTTTTAGATGGTGAAGTAGTGGACGATGAAATAAGAAGTAATGAAATAAGTACTAATGTTTCTGATATAGCAAAAATAAGAGAAGTAAGAGAGAAACTTGTTGAGATTCAAAAAAGCATTGCCAGAAACACAAGTGTTATTATGGATGGAAGAGATATAGGGAGTTTTGTTCTCCCAGATGCTAAGTACAAATTCTATATTACAGCCTCAATTGAAGAAAGAGGAAATAGAAGATATAGAGAATTGACTAAAAAGGGATATAATACTAGCCTAGATAGTATAATTAATGAGATTAAGAGAAGAGATACAATTGATAGCACTAGAGAATTTGCTCCTTTAATAAAGCATAGAGATGCAATAGAGATTGACACAACAAATAAGAACATCAGTGAAGTGGTTTCAGAAATACTAAACATAGTTACTAGAGGTGAAAAGTAATGTCACTTTATGGTTTTGTAAGAGGGATTCTAAATGTAATTTTTAGAATAATATTTAGAATAGAAGTATATGGAAAAGAAAACATTCCGTCTGAGGGGAAAATAGTAATTTGTTCTAACCATGTTAGTATGTTAGATCCTATTACTGTGGCAATTTCAGTACCCAGAAGAATATATTTTATGGCAAAAAAGGAACTCTTCGAAAAGAAATTCTTTGGCAATTTAATTAATAAATTAGGGGCATTCCCTGTAGATAGAGATAGTTCTGATTTATCTGCTATAAGAAACTCCTTAAAAGTTTTAAAATCTGAAGATGCTTTAGGAATATTTCCAGAAGGCACAAGAATAAAAAAAGAAGATGTTGATATTGCTAAGCCTGGAATCGCAATGATAAGTATTAAAGGGAAATCTCCTATTGTACCTATATATATAATTACTCAGTACAAGCTATTTAGCAAAATAAAAGTAATAATTGGCAAACAAATAGTTCCCAATGAATACTTTGATTTGAAGTTAAACATG
>JBBAFY010000080.1:0-10572 GCA_041655135.1 Tissierellales bacterium | reverse complement strand
TCGCCGATGCTGTCATGGCCATGGCAGAGGTTGCCATAGCCACGGCTGCGAACAGGGGAATTGTTTTTCTAAGCATGGAAAGGTTCTCTCCTTGGTAAGTAATTGGTGTACTGCTGGGCAAATCCTATGGCGCAGCCACTTTTTGTTACACTTTTATTTCACTATACAGGAGATTGAAAACACCTATCGGCAAGCAAGGTCAGCAAATAGGCGTCTGACGGCGTATAACGCATAAACAGATACGCCCGCTATATATGAGCATCGCGACAGCAACAACCAAACGGTGCCGCCAACCAGACAGATCAGAACTACCGTGAGAGCTAACATCTTGAATCACCAACATACTGTATGTATGCTAACGATTAGTCCAAAACCAAACTATGTGATGGCTGCGGGCAACCTCCTGAAAAGATTTACAAATCAGCCACTGTGGCTCCAGGAGGCGACTACAACATGACAGCAATTACTTCGCTCTAGCTAGCAACTCGAAACAACTGCATATAGCAACAAGGGCTAAGCGGCAAGTACGCGCGTTGAGATCACGCCAGCTTTCGCCGAGCATAACACTGATGGTTGAGGCCTCAAGGTTCCATATAAGAGCACCACCATCTCACCCGACTTACAGTACTCGCTTGAAAGGACCACACAATGGAATTTACACCAGCTTGGCTAGAACGTTACCTTAGCCACCGCTTAGGTAGCGCCGTCATTGTCAAAGAAGAAGATATTACTCGCTTTCCCCGCGGCTCTTCTCGGGAAACCTGGTTTATCAACTATCGTTCCAAAGATGACATAGAAGCACTAAAAAGTATCGTATTCAGATTGGACTTTCGGGGCGGCAGTACCGACCCCAGCTCCCTGGACCAGGAATACTTTATGTATGAGCGTTTAGGTCAAACGGATGTGCCTGTCGCCAAAGCTTTGTGGTGGGAAGATGATCCCAGCTGGACCGACCGACCTTTTTATACCCGAGAACATGTAGAAGGCAGTTGGGACGTACCCCATTACCAAGACCCTGACCCCGCCTACGACGAGATGCGCATAGCTATCTCTAAGGAGCACTTAAGCAAGCTGGCACTTATCCACCAACTGGACTGGAAAGCTCTCGGCTTTGATAAATATCTCCCCGCCCCCACAAGCGTAGAAGACTGTGCAAAGGTTTTTGTAGAGTCCCTCATGAGCATGATGGAAGACATCCGCACCTCCGCTATTCCATTGTTCCTTGAAGCTGGCGAATGGCTGATTGACAATGCTCCAATAGCCCCACGCATATCACTTTGCAAGGGCACTAATGGCCTGGGCGAGGAAATCTTTCGCGGACAGAAAATTGTCGCCATGAGTGACTGGGAAGAAGCCTCTATTGGCCATCCCGCCGCAGACTTTGCCTTTATGCAAGATTTTGTTCCAGAAATAGAACATGATGGACAAAAAATTTGGGGGCTAGAGCACGCTCTCGACTACTACTATAGCCTTAGCGGTATTCGTATCACTCCCGAAGCAGTTGCTTACTACCATAAACTGCGCTCCCTGAAGACGATCCTTTTCGGTCAAAAAGCGGGAGGAGCAATTCATGCTAACTTTGATGGCCCCATTCGTCAGACCTGGACCGGCACCGAGGTCTTGCATATTGGCAAATATGTAACGGCCTCGGCCATAGGCATAGTGCCACCACACAGCGGTGATCGCTTCAGCGAACTGAATCAACTGGTGTAAAGACAATGATTGTACCTACAGTAACTGATGTATTGAAAAATATTGAGTACACGCTGGAAAACGTCGTTAAACCGACAATCGTGGGTACTCCCATACACACCACAGTCCAAACAATGGGGCACTTACTGCGCCACGCTACTTTGCGGGTAGAAAATGAAGGCCAGATGTTAATGGATGATGGCAAACGGCTGCGTAGCTTGTTGGCCAGCATCCACGATTATCTCACCTCGGTCTCTTCAGAGCCTGGCTGCCAAACCTGTATGGATAGCATCAGCTCTACACTGGCGCAAAACTTTCGCGATGCCGATACCTACCCCACGTTAATCAGCATGGGGCAAGAAGTAGGGTCGCTCAGAGAAGCACTCTATAACGCATTGAAACAGCTTCAAGCCATGCGCAATACCCACAGAGAAGAAAAAGCTTACATTGCCATTCGTCAGGAAATCCGCGACTACCTCGCACTTCAGATACTTGATGAATCAGCATTGGTTGATCCTGCTTTTGTAGGCTACGGGCCAAGGCGCTGATCCCTTCAAGCATCTTTTAGTATTTAACCAGTCTATTACGCAGGAGTAATAAAATGACAAACCTGAAAGGTAAAGTGGCTGTAGTACTGGGCGCTTCGGCTCAAGGCGGCACTGGATGGGCAATTGCCGAAGCCCTCGCTGCTCACGGAGCCAAGGTGGTCGTAGGGGCCCGTAGTTATGCCCCGCTTGAGGTGCTAGCCGAAAAAATCGGTGGCACCGCAGTCAAATGCGATGCCGCTGTTGAACACGAAGTGAAAGCCCTTGCACAGACAGCGCTCGACACCTACGGCGGCCTTGATATTGCGGTCAACTCAGCGGGCTTACCTGTCATGGGCATGATTGCTGACAGCGAGCCCGATGCTTTGCAAAGTGCACTTGATGTCAACTATCTTGGCCAGTTCTATTTCACAAAACATATGGCCAACGCTATTGACCGAGATGGGTCCATCATCTTTATTTCGTCGATGAGCACCACTCACCCTGTCTTCCCTCATTTTGCATATGCCTGCGCCAAGGCTGCGTCAGATTGTTTGGTGCGCTATGCAGCTATAGAATATGGGCCAAAAGGAATCAGAGTTAACTCAATCCTCCCAGGGCCGATCAAGTCTGATCTAGCCAAAGAAGCTTTTGCCGACCCCGCGTTTGAAGCAGCATACGCCAGGGAAGTACCCATCGGTCGTGTCGGCTATCCTGAAGACTATGCCAATGCAGTACTCTGGCTTGCAGGCCCCGCTTATGTAACCGGGCTGAATCTGCAAGTCAATGGTGGCAACCAGCTAACACGCATGCCCACCCTCAGCGAACTTCCCGGCGGTGCCGAAGCCTACGGAGATGGCAAGCCTCTGTTCGACAGGGATAAGTAACCCACTCCACACAAGTATAAGCAGGTAGCCAAACAGCGTAATACCGCCGTTTCGCTACCTTGCTCCCTCTCAGCCCCATCCAGCTACTTCATCTCATCTTTCCCCGGCCCTACGACTGCCACCCCGATCTTGTGGAATCTTGATAGAGCTCCTGTGCTCTGCTACCAATATTCTGTGGACTGAGCTGAATACAGCTTTAGTCAGTACTTGCACGCACAACAGACAAGCTCCGATTCCATACAATCGCCATAAACAGTTCACCGGCAAGCTTGCAGTTGACAGTTGATACTAAATATATAACATGTACCAAAACAGAAGGACGAGCTCTCTTATCGATACTGCCATCAAAACCAACGACCATGTGTCTTGATTTTGCTTGAGGTCAAAAGACTACCCAAGCACAGTCAATGCAAATGGTATAGCTCAGCAGACCGTTTGAGATACATTAATGACAAAAAACAAGAGCGTCAGCCCCTCAGCAAGAGAGAAATTGAAGCGAGAGCGTATCCTCCAGGCGACCCTGGCCTGCATTGAGCGCTTTGGCGTGGAAAAAACAACGTTCGATGATGTTACTCAAGCATCAGGTATGTCCCGGATGAGTGTATATCGCGTATTCAGGACACGGGCAGACCTGCTGGATGCACTGGTGGTAGAAAGGCTGAAAAGCCTGATGCACAAAATTACGACCGTTGTGGACTCAGCCAGCACTTTCGAGGACGCGATCATTTACGGGTCCATAAAATCAATTGAGCTGACCAAGGAAGACGAAATACTCTTCAGTCTGATAGAAAACACCCATAATCAAAGCGTGGATCGGCTGTTAATCGACCCCGGTACGCCAGTAGAAAAAATGATTGATGATGTCTGGGGCAATATCTTTTCCAAAGCAAGAAAACAGAAAATTCTGCGGGAAGATCAAACAAATAGTGAGTTATTAACCTGGCTCAGATCAATACATTTCTTGCTGTTCCTGCGCGATGATCTCGACGTGCAAGGACAAATCAGTTTTATCAGCAAGTATGCACTGCCAGCAATGCTGAACCAAAATAAATAAGTCCTTTTCACTCAGGAGAAATAGCACCATAAAGAGTAGTTTATTCATAATTTTTAACAAATATCTTAATTAAAATAGCGGGAGAAAACCCATGACTAACTCACCTAAAAGAAGCCTTTCCAAATCTATTCTGCCCAGTATTATCGCTATAGCTTCAGCCTCCATTTCTCACCAAGCCATTAGCCAGAATACCGGGGTTATGCTGCAAGAGATCACTGTTACAGCACAAAGGCGTACAGAAAACCTGCAAGATGTACCGATAGCTCTTTCCGCTTTTGATGGCGGAGAGCTTATCAAGGCAGGGGTAGACAGCCAGCGAGCCCTGGCCATGATGACTCCAAACGTTGTCGTCAATACCAACGCACTCTTTGTTGCTGCCTACATCCGAGGGGTGGGAACTCAATTTGCCAACCCAGGCCTGGAGCCTTCGGTAGGAACCTATTTCGACAATCTCTATGTTTCCCGTCCCTCTGCCGGCTTATCCACCTTCGCTGACGTAGAACGAATAGAGATACTCAAAGGCCCCCAGGGGACCTTGTATGGCCGGAACACTACAGGTGGCGCAGTTCGTATCATCACCAAAGAGCCCACGGAAGAATTTGAGTCCGGAGTCGGCGTTTCAGTAGGGAATTATGGCAAAACCGGCTTTGACGGCTATATCTCTGGCTCCCTCAGCGATAACGTAAGGGGGCGTCTGGCCGTACAGCAAGAAGACAGAGATGGATGGGTAGACAATATTGTCGGCGGCCCGGATATGGAAGATCGTAATATCCATATGATTCTGGGCAAACTACACTGGGATGTCACTGACAGAATGCGCGTGCACCTCTCGGCAGACTATACGGATAAAGAAGATCGCGAGGGAACGGCATTCTTGCCACTCTTTACTACTTTGCCGGAACAAAGCGGCATGGCCTTTGGCGGCGTGGCATCTCGTGATACACATGAATTCTCGGGAGGGACGCCCAATCGTTCAGGTCTAAAGAATATCTTTCGCGCCAGTGGGGTTGAGTTGATTACAGAATATGACTTTGATTTCGCCACATTGAAGTCAATAACAGGCGTAAGAAATACTAAATTCTCAGGCTTTGCAGACCTTGATGGCACCAGCGTCAACCTGATTACCGCTCGCACCGATCTTGATGATACAAAAAATTACAGCCAGGAATTTCAGCTGCTTTCCAATGAAACATCAAAACTTGAGTGGGTAGTTGGCCTTTACTATTTTATTGAAAAATCCAAGGCTCACATTGCACTATCCGGCGATTTTATCGCTATGGGCGCCGGTGTTCCTGGGGGTGCACTCGGCGGCAGAGGAAAAATAGATGTCGAATCAATAGCGCCCTATGCTCAGGTGACCTATCCGATCACGGACGAGCTCGACATAACACTGGGGCTGCGTCACACCGATGAAACCAAAGAGGTTGAGAACAATTTTTTCATTACCACAGCTGATGCTAACTTCAACCCTGTTTCTCCTTTCATTGCTACCATTCCCAGCCCGAACGACAAACTCAGCTTTACCGAGACAACCCCCAAAGCAACCTTGACCTGGCGCCCCAGCAGCGGGCTAATGCTGTATGCCTCCTACTCCGAGGGGTTCAAAAGTGGTGGCTTTAACTTGCCAAGTCCTTCACCAGAACCTGTCACAAGAGTTGACAGCGAATTTCTCAAAGCTTATGAAGTTGGCTGGAAAATGGAACATAACCGTTTTCGCTTCAACGGTGCGCTCTTTCATTACAAGCTCTCTGATCTGCAACTACAAATTACCGATCTGGCAGCTGGCATAGTCAGCGTACGCAATGCCGGGACAGCAACAGTGGATGGCATTGAAGCCGATTTCACCTTCGCGGCCACAGACAACCTTGAGCTTGGCATGGGAGTGGGTTGGCAGGACGCAGAATTCGGGAATGTACCTCAGGGACAAGCCAACCCACCCTGCGCACAGGCACCCACCGACGCTGGATGTATTGCCCGTGGCGGCCTTGGGCTCGCCAACATCTCCATGCAGCTCAGAGGCAACCAGTTGCCTCACGCACCTGATCTGACCGGCTATTTACGGGCTAGTTATCACATGCCCCTACAGGACCTGGGAGACGTCAACTTTCAGATACTGGCAAACTTTACCGATAAGTTTTACTACACTTCCGACAACCTTTTCGAAGAATCCTCCAAATGGTTGACGAATGCTAACGTTTCATGGACGTCGGCCGATCAACGCTACGAAGTGTCGGCCTATATCACAAACCTGACCAACGAAAAATACTATACCCATAACTCACCCTTTGCCGATACCGGAGGATGGAGAAACCCAGGCCAGCCCCGGATGTACGGAGCGCGCGTTGGAATTAATTTCTGAGTAAGTTGCCGGAAGGTTTTTCCACACAACAGATCGACCCCGGCGACCCCATGCCCCACTCTCAAAGACTCAAGCTCTGGTGAGTGGGGCATGGCACTCATGCCTGGCTGTAAATACAGCAGCCTGATGACTGGCATGAAAATCTGAGGACAAAGACATGACACCTAATAAACTGAAAACTGATGATTACTTTCTCTCAGCGACAAATCCACTGGCAACCGCTGATCAAAAAGACCTGGAGGAACGCGCCATCGCCTGGCTCGACACGCCACAATATGATCGCTTGCGGGCCGCAGCGGCAAGACGCTGGCGCGAACTCGCAGGCTCCTCACCAACAGCAGAGGCATGGAGCAGATTCGAATCCCTGATCGATGAATGTGCTTTTGCAGCTATCCTCAAGGCACTTAATGGCGACCCTGCCCGCCCCAAGGTACTCAGAGTGGTCATGCCACCCCACGATTGGTTTGGAATGTCCGTCCCCGGTTCGCGCTTTGCCGGAGGCCCGGGGTCAGATCAGAGTTACGCCATTATCCCGGTTGATTTTGGCACGCGTTACCGGATTAAAGGACAATGGATCGGTGAGCCTCCGGCCGACCATAATTACACGCTATCTCCCAACGCCTATTTTATGAACTCGATTGCTACCTACCACCATAATGACCTGGTCGTTGAGCAAGACGGGAGCTTTACCCTAACCGTTGGACCAGAAAAGGGCGGCAAAAATCATATCCAAACTATGCCGGGGGCAGAGTTTCTTTTTATCCGTGATTGCCGTTCCGACTGGCGACAAGCCGCAACGGCCTTGACGGTAGAGGCATTGGATCCACCACGAACAGCCCCCTGGGATGAAGAGCAACTGTTTACTCGCGCTCTCCAGATAGCCCTAGATGATGCGCCATCTATGTATTACTGGGTACGCCTGTACCAGAACATGGAAGCCAACACCCTCATCCCACCGGCCCTCACCGATAATGTCGGCGGTCTGGTGGCACAAACTACGAGCTTTGCGAGAATAGTACTTGAAGACGACGAGGCCTTTGTGATTCGCACGGACCCTGCCGGGGCTAAACTCCACGACCTACAACTCAATGACTACTGGTTCTACTCTGTTGGCGACTATTACGGGCGAACAGCAAGCTTTAATAATCAACAGACAGCACTCGAGCCAGACGGCACTGCCACTTATGTTGTCTCGCTAAAAGATCCTGGCGTACACAACTGGCTAGATCCCAATGGACTGCATGAGACACTATTTGTTGCTCGCTGGCAACGACTTCCAACCACGGCTCAGGAGCGAAAACCTTCCATCTCTGGGAAAATCGTGAAAATGGCTGATTTGGACAAAGTGTTGCCGTCTGAGGTAGTCAGGGTGACTCCGCAGCAACGCCGTGAGCAGCTTGAGGATCGTCTTGCCACTTACCAGCTACGCTTGATAGACAGCTGACTCAACAGGCAGGCTATAACAGGTTTCATCCGTTCAGAGCGGATCGGACCCAAAGCAAAATTACCCTACCGTTCTCACACCAGATAGCGTGACCTTTTTTACGCAAGCTATACCAACAGTGATGCAGGAATATTACGAATGAATAACACCGCTAATCCTACCGCTAACGACCCCAGAAAAGTCTGGACACCAGCGCCACGCCCAGACTGGGTAAAACGCATTAATGAGGAAGGAGACTGCATGGATATCAAGGGTGTTGTGCCCCTTGATCCACAGTCACTGATCGCTTCGGCGATTGAGGCCACAGGTTACTCCGATTTCGGTGCAGATGACTGGCGCGAGCCCTTCGAAGTTTTGTGCCGCTCCTTTGAGGAGGATGCTGACTTGAACCTGATGGGTAGAATCCGGGTCAGGTCAGAATTACTCCACTTGCTCAAGGCACGACTTCAGATCGAGGCAACCTACAAAGCCCACCCCGAAATCGAGCAAGAGGAAATCAAGAAACCACTGATGATTATCGGCCAGGGACGCTCCGGCACTTCGTTCCTGCTGAACTTGCTTTCAGCCAGTCCTGAAAATGGCAAGATCATGACCTGGGAGGCCATGCTCCCCTGCCCCCCACCCGAGCAAGCAACCTACCATACGGACCCTCGAATCGAGAAAGCCCACAAGCTGGCAGAGCAGGTAACCCGGGTTGTGCCCGAGCTGCACTCCATGCATGAAAACTCTGCTTATCTTCCCCAGGAAGACGTTGTGCCTCTGGCCCACAGTTTCCGGCATCTCGGTTGGTTCATGGTGATGGGCCAGATCAGCGGGTACGCCAAGTACGTGGCTACCGTCGACCTGGAGCCTGCTTATCGCTATCACAAGCGTATACTTAAACTCCTGCAGTGGAAAAACCCTCGTAATCAATGGGTATTGAAAAACAGCGCTAATCTCGAAGAGCTTGATACCGTCCTCAAGGTTTACCCCGACGCCTGCCTCGTCTGGCCCCACCGCGACCCAAGCAAGTCTCTGGCATCCACTGTCAGCCTGATTGGCACCATGCTGTGGGCTCACACAGACCACCCTTTTAAAAGTACATTTCTGGATCAATATATGGACCCCCGGGGCGCAGCCCAACGCCTCGAAAATGTCATTGATCTCATTGAGTCTGGAGTTATCCCGAAGAGCAGAGTCTGCCATATCATGTATCGCGACCTGGTGGCAGACCCGGTGGGAACCGCAGCCACCATTCATGAATTTTTTGATTTGCCATTCAGCTCAGATTCCAGAGCAACGCTCGAACAATATATGCGCGATAACCCACGCGATAACAGGCCCCCTCACAAGGTAAGCCCGGAAACCCGTGCCTCAGTTGATCGAGAACGTGCGGTATTCCAACGCTACCGCGATTATTTTGGTATACCTGACGAGGACTGAAGTTTGGCCCTGGGCCACCCCAACCAAACTTTAAGGTGGTTACTTTGGTGAACGCCAGATAGCCCCTCGCTGTACAGCTTGCGGCAGCATCTCGAAGCGACATCATTGCCACGGATGGGTCTCGCTGTTTACATTTATTGAAGGGTAGCTCCATGACAAGACATGTATTTACTAATGCCAACCTGCTTGATGGCAACTCCCCCATCCAGTCGGGAACTACCGTCATCGTCGAAGGAGAGCACATAACCGACGTTATTACTAACGGCCAGCACCCGGTGTTACGCGACAGCGACCAGCTGTACGACCTAACCGGCAAAACCTTGATGCCCGGAATGACCTCCGGGCATTTTCATACCACCTATCACAATCTCGGCGCCGAACCTGGCTTTCCTACCGCTGAGCATCCACCGGCTTTTACCGCTTACCGCGGCCTAGCCAATGCCCAGCTGGCCTTGCGCGCCGGGTTTACTGCTGTGGTGGGGGCCGGATGTTCCTACGATATAGATCCCTCTCTTGAGCAGGCCATTGAACAGGGATTGTTCGAAGGCCCCCGGCTGGAGCCCTGCAGTCGCGATATTCTGAGCAGCTACGATAACCTGATGCCCTGGTGGCTTGAAATTCCGATCAAATCCGGGGTGGACAACTGTGATGGTCCCGATGAGTTGCGCAAGGCTGTGCGCCGCAATGCCCAGCGGGGTGCGCGGATGATCAAGCTGACAACATCGGGAGGGCATGGTGTACCGGTAAGTTCAGGCCTGCGAGTCTTTAGTTTCGAGGAAATCCGCGCCGCCGTGGAAGCGGCCCACGACCTGGGTTTGCGTGTGCGTGCTCATGTGGTAGGCAAGCCCTTTATTCTCGAATGCATCCGCGCGGGCGTGGATATTCTCGATCACTGTGATTTTATGGACGAAGAGTGCATTGAGGCCATTGTCGAGGCCGACATACTCGTTTTACCCAGCCTCTATTTACCCAGCAAAATGCTGGACATGCCGCGCCTATTCGGATTTACACTCGAACAGACGCGCAAAGAGTTTGAGTGGATGTGCAATATCCTGCCAAAAGCGGTGGAGGCCGGCGTCAAACTCTGTGTGGGTGATGATTTTGGCACCCCCATTGCGCCTCACGGAGAGTACGGCAAGGAACTGGCAGTTTACGTTGAGCATGCGGGCATTGAACCTCTGGAGGTGATT
>JBBAFY010000079.1:0-10965 GCA_041655135.1 Tissierellales bacterium | reverse complement strand
TCATGATATATTTCAGACACAAAGCCTGTGGCAATACCTATCTGATTTCCATAAGAGCTATATCCTTTTGCTGCCTCTGTAGTGATTTTTCTTTGAGGCAACTTCCCTGGAATAGTATCCTCTATTTTCGTTCTTGGATCTCCACTACCTGTAATACGCATTGCTTGATAAACATAAGCTCTACCTGACAACGGATCCCTTATGGCTCCTCCTAGGCATGTGGCAGCTCCACCAAAGGGTTCTATTTCAGTAGGATGATTATGGGTTTCATTTTTAAACAAAAGAAGCCATTTTTCTATTTTTCCGTCAACTTCTACATCTATATTAATAGTGCATGCATTTATTTCATCAGAAACGTCTAAATCGTCTAATAATCCTCTTTTCCTAAGCTCCTTCATTCCTATAGTTGCTATGTCCATTAGGCAAATGGCCCTATTTTCTTCATAAACATAGCTTCTAGAATCTAAATATTCCTCAAATGCCTTCTTTATTGGTCTGCTAAACTTACCTTCTTCAAATTTCACGTCATCTATTTCAGTCATAAAAGTGGTGTGTCTACAATGGTCTGACCAATAAGTGTCTATGACTTTTATTTCAGTTATTGTGGGATTTCGCTTTTCTGTATTTTTAAAATAATCTTGACAAAACTTTATATCATCAAGGCTCATTGCAAGCCCAGTTTCTTCTATAAAACTTGATAGCTCCTCAGAGGACTTTTGATTAAAATCTTTGATTATCTCTACGTCTTTCGGAGTTATACTGTTATCTTCTATCGTTTCTGGTTTTGTAAGAATTGATTCTCTGCTGTCTACAGAATTTATACAGTAGTCTTTTATCTTTATTAACTCATCATCTGTAATATTTCCTTTAAGCATGACTACTTTAGCAGTTTTAACAGTAGGTCTTTCTCCTGTACCAAGAATCTCTATACATTGAGCAGCAGAATCTGCTCTCTGGTCGTATTGTCCAGGGAGGTACTCAAGTCCAAATACTCTGTAATCTTGACCTATAGTCAGATCTTCTTCGTATACTAAATCAATATTAGGCTCTGAAAATATGTTTTTTATAGCTTTTTCATAGACTGTATCGGATATCCCTTGAATATCATACCTGCTTAAAATTCTTACTTCCTCTAATTCCTTTACGCCTAGATTTTGATTTAAGTCATTAAATAGCTGCTCTGCTCCCATATCAAATCCCTTTTTCTTTTCAACAAAGATTCTTCTTACTTGCTTATCCAAAAACATCACTCCTCACATACTGAATCATTTTTAGACTCTAAAAATAATTTTTTTATAGCTTTTTCATAAGCTTAGCTTTTTCATAAACTGCATCAGATATTCCTTCAATACCATACCTGCCTAACATTCTTACTTCCTCTAATTCCTTAATGTCTAGATTTTAACTTATGTCACTACACAAAAAACCCCGGGCAGAGTAAGTTTCACTATACGTGAAACCTACCCGCCCGGGCTTTTATCCCCAAGGTGTAATATTACTAATAATAAGCATAGTAATATCTGTACCGCTCGGTCCAGACAAATGCTAATAAGCACCTCGGAACCCTAGGTACACTTTCATCCATAGCCAAGTGATTTACGGTCACTGGTAGAAACTTCTCAGCCATATTCTGAGATTTATATGGGCACATATTTATCTATTTTAATTACACATTAATAATAACAGTAAAAATAATTCTTGTCAATGAATCTAATTTAAAATTATACATAGCTTATTAGTCACCTGATACTCCAAGATCTTTTAGAGCCCTATTTACATCTTCTCTAAAATTTTTAAGTGGTATTCCTATGGAAAAGAGTCCATCCTTATAAAAAACGTTTTGTACAGCCCTCATTTCTCCATTTATAACATAGCGGTGTCTATAACTCTCGTTTAGTATTATCAAGTTTTGATTAGATGAACCTCTTAGTGGTCTGTTATCATTTAAGTCTTCTTTATATTTACCATCAATCAAAGCACTTATTTTAGAAATGATATTATTTATTGAAGTATTATTGCTTGACCTTAATTCATCATAGGTATAGCCTGTATAAATTAATATATCCTTATAGCCTAGTTGATTAAGCCTGTTAATTAGCTGGTTTAACTCCTCTGACTGATAAAAGGGCTCTCCTCCTGTTATGGTTATACCATCGGCTTTTTTTCCCAGTCCTTTAATGATTTCAATTATATTCTCTACCCTTATGTTCTTTGTATAGTCTTTTCCCCAGAGCTCAGGGTTTGAACAGCCTTTACAGCCATGTGGACATCCTATTGTCCATATACCAATACGTTCTCCATATCCTAGAGTTTTTACAGGGTAATATATTCTATCAATTTCCATTATATACTCCTTAAAGGTTTTCAATTAAAAACTCTATATCCGCTAAAGTTACTATATCACCTGCTTTAATTTTAGCAGACTGACCTCTTTTTAAAAGTTTTCCATTGACAAAAGTGCCATTACTACTGTGGTCAGTGATACTATATCCATCTGAGATCAACCTTATAGTAGAATGTCTTCTACTAATAAAGTTGCTTTGGTCAAAATAATCATTGCACAAATCACCTTCTCGTCCCAGTACAGTTTCTAGTTTCACTGGCACATGAACTTCAAAATTATCTTTTGCTGCTACAAGTTTAATTCTACCCACTAGGACAGTATTATTGCTCTGAAATTCATTTGCACTTTCTTCATCATCTCTACTTTTATCCGGAACTATGCTAGATTCATCTTTTTCTTCTTCTATTTCCTGTGTTGGACTTACATAGGATATATCAGCTGAGCAGTCTTCACATTCTAAGTAGCTTACATTGTTTTCATGTCCGCATATTTCACATACTTTAACGTAATTAGTCATATTTTCACCTCTAACTACAATGTCTTGTATTTAAGCTTATTGTTCTTATTTCTTCTTGAGCTTTTCTTCGATTTTTCTCCTGCTTTTACTTTGCTTTCTAAATCAATTGCCTTGGCAAATCTTACATCAGCTGGTAATAAATTTTCATTAGTAATACTTATCCCCTTAGCTTCTAAGGCCTCCTTAACCTTTTGATACTGTGGACAGAATTTATCCATGCCTTCTTTAATTCGAAGCTTATCACTTGAAGATAACTCTTCTTTTTCTTTTATTCCAGTAACCTCAAACATTAAACTACCATTGTCTGATGTATAAACATTTAACACATTTTTGTCTCCAAAGTCATATATATTGTGCATAACATTCCTTTTAGGTGCTGTCATATAATCACTGGCTACAATATCATAGCCTAGTTCCTCCATTACTTCATTAATGCTTTCTGATACATATCTTGCTTCTATATCTTTATTCAGCTCTTCTCTCTTTTCCTTAACTTTTTCTTCTAACAAGCTCATGGTCGAAACTATGTCTAATGAATTCAAATCAATCTCTTCGGCTTCTTCATCTAAAATCTCACAAATAGCTTCATATTCTTCGTACAGGTTATTGAATTTGTCTTTTTGTTCTTCAAAGTATTTTAATTCAATATCATATTTGTCCTTAGTTAGCAGAAATGCTTCTTTTCTAATTCTTAGCTGAGATAGTTTGTAACTACTATCTAACCTTTGATCGCTGACAATATTATCTAATGATTCTTTAAAGCCTAATAGTTCCTTTCTTGAAGAAGACTGCATATTTAGCAGATAATTTTCGATAAGATCATTTAATTGAAAATACTCTTCATTTAATTCCTCTATGATTTCGCTATGATCTAATACTGGTTTATTAGCGATTTGCTCCTCTATAATGCTTGTACTATTTTTCCCAAACATTATACTTTCCTGCTTACTTCCTGTTACATTTGCTCCAAATTTTATTATTTCTTTATTTACTATTGCTTCTTCTGATTCATCAATATTATTTATGGACTCATTGTAGCTAAAATCCTTTAGTCTAGGATCCAGTGCATCCTCCTCTTTGATTTTTTCCTGAAGATTACTAAAATCCAATTTCCCTTGACTTATTTTTTTAACAACTATATTTTCATGCTCATTATTATTAACATGTCTAAACTCTACTTTGTTAGTTTCTAGTAAACCTTCTATGTGCAAAGCTCTTTGTTTTAATGCTGTATTATCATTTCTATTCTCAGGGATAGTCCTACTAGCTTCATTTTCTTTTCTAGTGATTTCAAGTTGTGCTTTCTTTGCTTTAACATCTTCCTTTAATTTTCTTATATTTTCTTTCCTCTGCTTAATTTCATTTTCTGCTTGTCTTTCTAGTTGACGTCTTCTTTCAGCAGCTGCCACATAATTGCCACTCTTTGGTCCACTCATAATCATCACTTCCCATGCTTTTTTAATACTTCTAAGAAAACTAAGTTGTAATTACAAAGCCTAAAGATCTAAGCCATTCTTTAAAATATGAATCCTTTAACAAGACTTTGGACTCATTTATAATTCCTAGAGCATCCTTTTCAATTACTGTATCTACTAACTCCTCTACACTTGCAACTTCTTTTCCTTCATAATATAATACTTTTTTCTCTATAAGTTCAAAATATAACCTCCAAAAAGCTGAATCAGAATTTGATCTAGCTAATTTAGATATATTTTTTAGCCAGTCTAAATGTTTTCTTGCTTCATTGTCTGTATTATCTATAGAAGCCTTTACTTTTTTGTATAATAAATCATTCTTTAAAAGCACCTCTAAATCTCTCTTAAGCTGGGGACCCTCTGTGCGGCTGTTATCAATTAATTTATTAAAACTTCTTGTTAAAAGTTCCTTAAGCTCTAAAATCCCTGCCACACTATTCCCATCAATAATCAAGGGAGCATTAGGTCTATATTGGATTATTAGACTAGATAGGCAAGCATAAGCATCAGGGCTTAGTTTTTCTATCCCTGAAACGACATCTGCTTCATCTGTTAATCCTTTGACCCTAAAGTAGTAGCTTAAAGAGCCAGTTGAGAGGATTTCATATGCCTGTGAGTGTTTACTTTGCTTCATGTCATTTAAAGCGTCATCAACTAAATCATCTATTCCTTTGTAAATTTTCCCCTTCCACCAAAGTGGCGCCTTTGAATCAATTATATACAGCATATTAAAAAGTAGTTTTGCAGCTAAGTCAAAATCTCTGCCTTTTAAATTCAGGTCATTAGCCAAATTGCCATCCATAGCAGCCTTTACTATACTATTATTTTTAGCTTTTAGTTCTATAAGTCTATTTCCTACTTCTTGTCTCCCTATAGCACAATAATAGTCTCCTATTGTATCAAGGATTTTAACATAGTATGAAGCCTTTTCTGGAAAATGAACATTATCTAAAAAGTCTATATCTAGTATTTCCTTACCAATATCCTCCACCACTAAAGTTTTACCTTCAAAATAATATTTGGAGTCTGGATTTAATAAATTCATAAACTTAAATACTGCATACATTTGATTTTCTTCATTATTAAGAGCATTTATCTTTTCTGCAAAGTCATCCCTGTTATTTAGTATCAGATAATGATATAAATTTTTATTAACAATAATATCTTTAACAAAAAAAATGAGCTCTTCCTGTGGTTCTTTCATTAATGCTTTATATAGCTCTAATGTATCTTTAAAACCACGACTATAGAAGTAAAATAGTGCATTTGGATTTAACTCGTATATTACATGAAAAAGGGCTCGTTTATTGTAATACTCTTCAGAAAAGTTGCTCCTGATTTTACTAATTCTACTGCTTAGCTGATTTAAATCATTAACTTTTAGGAAATATTCTAGCGCCCCTGATAACAAAAGTTCTTTTACATTCTTATTTTTATTCCTACTATGATAAACTTTACCGATTGCCTCCGAAAGGCTATCTAAGCTATTGTATACAGCTCCTCTCCAATGTAATGGTTTTGAAGGATCTAGTAAATAAATCATTTTGAAAAATGCAGTTTCTCTATTTTCTTCTGTCTCAAACTCTTTTGCTAGTTTTATTATATCTTCATTATTTCCTCTTACTTCTAAGTAGTGTGATATTATGCCTAGTCTTAATGCTTCTTCAAAATAAGAACCAACATTTGGAAACTCCTCTAGGACTGCATCAACAAAGCTAGTAACATCACCAAATATTCTACCTTTCCAGCATAGTGGGGCATTTGGGTTAAGAGCATAAATAAGTTTTAAAAGTCCTAAATCTTGATTTTTTTCCTCCATGCAATCTTCCACTTTTGAACAAATGTTTGCACCATAGTTTTTGAAATCATCTTCCATATGTCGTTTAAGATATCCTCTATATAAGTGTTTCTTTCCTTCTTCCCAATTTTGCGCAAAGGCAATCATTAGGTCTGCCATTTCAAAGTACTCATTATCGTCTATAAATTTATAAGGCAATACAGAATCTCTTTGTTTAATTCCATCATTTATTTCAACATACTCATTATTTAGCCACTTTTTTATTTCGTTATAGCCCCAGCGATTAGCTCTATCTTTTAGAGTTAGTCCTTTTATTAGATTAACCATATTTTTATCTATGTAAGATGGGATTTCAATACTCTTCACACAGGTCATTATATAAATCTGTTGGTCATTTAGACCCTCAAATGGGTCTCCTTGTAGTAATAAATGCAATAAGGTTATACCTAAGGAGTAATAGTCTACTTCTTTAGAAACTATGCCATTGTATACCTCAGGAGCTGCATAGCCTGCTGTTCTTGAGGTAGAAGTTAGTTTGTAAGATATTCCTGCATTTAGTTGAGAGCTTATACCAAAATCTCCTATAACTATGGTTTGTCCATGGTTTCCATAAAATATATTATTAGGCTTTATATCTCTATGAACGATACCCTTTTCGTGAATGGCACGTAATCCTTCATTAATATAGGGAATAAATATATTTCTAATAAAATCGTTCTCCGGTAATGTACTTTGCAAATCTCCCTTTTCATAAAAAGGTAAGATTTCAAAATATCTTCCTTGTACTTCCCCATCTCCCAGTATTTTTATTACATAAGGAGAATCAATTGATTTTATAATATTGAGTATATCTACATTTGGTTTTTTGTATCTATGGTAAACTTTAGCTACATATTTTTCATTATTCTTTGAACAAGTAAAGATAGTTGCTTCCCCTGTATTTTCAGCAATTATTCCTTCTATAATATAGCCTTCTCCCACCATAGTACCAATAGTAATATGCGAATGGTTAAAATTGTCAGTTTCAATATTGCCCATTATTTCTGTAGGCCTTGACTGGCTTTTATCTGCTGATATACTCATAATTTCAGTCGCTCTGGATTCACTCATATTTATCTAGCCCTCCTTGACAAGTTATTCAATCTTTCAGTGAGTCTATTTTCATAATTAATTAGAATTCCGATGGGCGATATTAGAAAAACAGAAATAACTGCTACTATGAGTGATGCTATATACAAAAGTATCAAATATAAAAAACCTTCACTTATCCAATAAACTACAAAATTAAAATGTGTTGCTAAAAAACCTAACCATATTATTCTCTGAACCCAATTGTAAGTATCAAACATATCAGCTAACCCTTGCCGGATAAAGGGAACTATCTCTAATCCCTTCATGGAGTTGCAATATACTGCAAAAGATATATAAAATATAGCCAACTCTTTACCAGAACCAGAGTGATTGTAATCAAGTGGGATATTACATATAATTAATGAACCTACAAAGAGTATAGTTGCTAAAATAATTCTTAGCAGCCTAACATTTTTTAAGCGTTTTTCAGTCTTTTCTATATTGGCAAGCTTTTCCTCAGACTCCTCTATTTCTTTTATAAGTTTATATTCCTTTTTGCATTTCCGTATATAGTCATCATATTCTTTTATACTTATACAATATAAGCAATCCTTAGTTCCTAGTATTTTTTTAATGTTTTCATCTATGTTATCTCCAAGTTTATCAGGATTAATGTTTTCCATTTCATATAAAGATTTAATAGTCTTTATATTAAAAAAATCAAATGGATTTGTTATATTGGTGTAGTTTAGCTTTACACTGTTATTGTTAGTAAGTTCAGGTCTGCTAATAAAGCCTCTTAAAGAATCAAAATCCACTAAATTAGGTATACTAAGTGTTTGCAGCGATTTAATATCTCCAAAGCTAATACTATTTTTCAAAATATTACGAGCCTCATCAATAAAATCTAATGCATTACAAAATGAAAATAGCTGCATTATACTCATTTTATTTAGCCCACTTTCATCAGGTAAACCTAGATGTTTGTATTTACTATAGTTTTCATGATTTAAAACCTTGTTTACTAAAGCTTCTGGTATCTTCTTTTTATCTTCTGTACATGAATTTAATAAGTTTAAGAGTTCATATCCTGAACTTATATCTCTCGTACCTGATATCACAATTTCGCCCTCCTAGTGCCTTTTTATCATTAATACAGTAATATTATCATAACCTCCTGCTATTTTAGCCTTTTTAACAAGCTCTTCTGCCATTTCTTCAATTTCTATACTACTTTCTAAACTATTCTTTATCTCGTCATTATTTACTAAATCACTAAGGCCGTCTGTACAAAGGAGAAGAATATCCCCCTTCTCCATTGGATTTTTGGCCTCATGTAAATGTACATCTATAGGAGTATTTATATTACCTTTTCCAATAGCTTGGAGTAGTACATGTCTATTTGGGTGATTTCCCATTTCTTCTCTTGTTATTTGTCCAGAATCATACATTATTTGAACCAGTGTATCATCTATAGTAAATTGTCTAAGGTTTCCGTTCCTAAATCTATAGACCCTACTATTTCCTACGTTCAATATAATGAACCTATCACCTGAACAAATGACTCCTGCCAATGTAGTTGCCATGCCAGAAAGTTCAGGTTTGTTTAAGGCAAAGTCAGAGATATCTTGACTAATGCCTTTAATATATTCTCTTATCTCCTCTAAGTCTAAGTTCATATCCATGACAGCTAACTTTTCAAGACACATCCTAGAAGCTAGTTCACCTGCATTTTCCCCACCAACACCATCTGCCACAGCTGCAAGTATACATTGTGAATCTACTTCAATATTTAGTTTGTCAAAGCAAACATCACTGTTTACCATAAAGCAATCTTCATTATGTTCATAAACTAAACCTTTATCGGTAATCCCATATATTTTATACATTTTTGACCTCACAAATTAATTCTGCAATATCCTTATCCTCAATTATTTCAATAACCTCTAAGATACAGTTTTCTTGTACTTTATTATCAAATATATACCTAGACAAAGAATTTACAAAATATTTTTCTATTACATTACCTATACCTCTTCCACCATTCTCAAGATTGCTCATTGCTTTCTTTTCAAGGAATTCCTTAGCATTTTCACTTATTACAACTTTTATATTTCTTTCATTTAATAGTGAAGTTGATATTTTCTTTATCTGAGAATCTACAATAAGCTTGGCAGTCTCTTCTCTAATAAAATCAAAGATGACGAAATTGTTTCCTATTCTATTGAGTAGTTCAGGTCTTCCTAGTTCAAGGACGAAATAATCTTTAATGGCACCCAAAACTCTTTGCTTCATCTCTTCATATTCCATTTCAATGTTCACATTAGGAAGTCGTCTTCCGTATTCATCCTTTGTATAAATCCCCAAATTACTTGTGAAAATAATGATACAATCTGAAAAATATACAGTCTCACCTTTACCATCAGTCATTCTACCATCTTCAAGAATCTGAAGAAATTTATCAAATATGGAAGGGTGTGCCTTTTCTATCTCATCAAAAAGAAGTATAGAAAAAGGTTTCTCTTTAACAGCATTTGTCAGCTGTCCACCTGATTCATAGCCTACATATCCTGGAGGTGCTCCAAGAAGCTTTTGGTCGGAGTGGCTTTGCTGGTATTCACTCATATCAAAGCGTATACAAGCACTTTCAGTCCCAAACAACCATTCTGCTAAGGTTTTTGCCAATTCAGTCTTACCTGTACCAGTAGGACCTGCAAAGAAAAGAATCCCTTTGGGTTTACTAGAGCTTGAAGAGTGCTGCAAACCAGACATACCACTTACAGCTCTTTTTACAATATCTATAGTTTGGGTTATACCACTTTCCTGTCCCTTTACTCTCTTCTTAATTGACTGCTCTATTTCTCTTAGCTTTTCATCACTGATACTATCCCAAGGATTCTTTTTAATTCCATACTTAAATAATGTTATAGCTTCTGATATCTTGTTAAAAGGTATGTTTTCCTGTCTGCACAATGTCTTTAATCCATTTAGTTCTATATTCTTAAAGCCGTCTGTTAAGTTTACAAATTTCTCTTTGCTTTTATACAGTTCATCAGGAGTTAAACTTTCTACATCTGTAAAGAATTTGATTTGAGTATCTATAAAGTTTTTTCTCACTGATTTATCTGGCTTTTGTATCATCAGTGTTTTTACATGAGGATTGTCTATGTAAAACCAAGTTGGAATATCGTTAATCTTATTTGCAATAATGAATAGTAAATTATTTACTAAACCATCATTAACTTTAACTTGAGTTCTTTTGAGAGATGTTAGTAATAATTTTGAATATACCTCTCTTTCTTCATCACTTAAATTATCTGGTGATGATACATATCTAGAGGCCAAATTCATGATTATTGCAGAAGGCTTTTTTCTGTTTCCTAAGGCCTCTCTTATCATGTCTGTAGCTCTTTCTAGTGTTGCATTATAGCATGAATCACTTGTCTGTCTAATAGAATTATTATTAGCTCCCTGACATGAAATCTCAAGAAAGCTTTTAAGAGCATCATTATCAAATTCATTAGAAAAACCATCAATGTTATTATAAAATACAATGTTTTCATAGCCGCTTTCTTTTAAGTAGCTATGTAAGTAATTATCTAGCATTACCATATCCCATCTTGTGCTTTCCTCGATTTTTGTAGGATAAGGCTGCAAATCATATACGTTTCCTTCCACAATAAAGGTAGTTTTAAATGCTTTAAAAAGGTCCATTTCTAAATGCCATTTAGGTAACTCCATATTATGCACTCTCCTCGTA
>JBBAFY010000078.1:0-11074 GCA_041655135.1 Tissierellales bacterium | reverse complement strand
ATTTTGAGTCGAGTGCGTCTGCCATTCCGCCACTCGGGCATAATAGCTACAAAAAACATCTTAACACAAAACGGTATAAAAATCAAGGGCTGTTAAAGTATTTTTATAGTATTATAAGCAACAAAATTACCTATAAATCATAGAATGACAAGTATGAAGATTGTGATAAAATCCAAACAATAAGCATAAGCTTTTATGTGGAGTTATCAGATAAGAATAATGCATGTAGGAGGACATATATGAGAAAGACCATAATAATTTCAATAATCCTACTATTTACCCTGAAAAGTTTAGTTCTTTCCCAATCATTGTCACCACAATATAAAATAGAGATAGATATAATTTCAAGAAGTCTATATTTCTATGAAGATGACAATATTGTAAAGGAGTATCCAGTGGCAGTGGGAAAGGCTAGTACTCAAACACCTATAGGAAAGTATAAAGTTACAAATAAGGTTGTTAATCCTTACTACGCCAAGAAAAAAATAGGAGGAGGAAGTCCACAAAACCCTTTGGGAAGCAGATGGATGGGGTTTAAGCCATCATATGGAGTACATGGAAATAGTAATCCTAGTTCAATAGGAACTTTTGTGTCAGAGGGTTGTATAAGAATGTATGATAAGGATGTAAAGGAGCTTTATGAAAAGATTACAATAGGTACTCCAGTAAATATAATGTATGAGCCAATAAAAATAAAAAATGATATGGATAGTAAAAATCCAATAATAGTTGTTTATCCTGATACTTATAAAAAGGTTCCTAATCTAGAAAAACTAGTTGATGAAAAATTAGTAGACCTTAATCTAATCGAAAAAATCTCTCCTAATAAGCTAGCTAGTTTAAAAAAACAATTAAACAGAGAGCTGGTAGTATTTTCAGATGAATGGGTTTATATGATAAATGGAGAGTATATTACCAATGACATTATTTTTATGGAAAATGCTTTTTATGTAAACCTAGATAAAGTATGTAGTTTTTTCAATATTGACATTATAGATTTTGAGCCTACAAGCACTGAGTTATTTGCTGGACCAATAGAAAATGCCAATAAGGTGAAAACTACGGAATTAGTAGGGGAACTGAACAAAAGAATTACTGTTGTAAAATATAATGAAAGAAAATATGTGCAAATTAGCGTATTAGAAAGCACTATTGGTGGTAAACACATAATAAATCAAGATCAACAAGTGATAAACCTGGACATAAGTTATATATTATATAATAGTAGATTTGTAAAAGGGGAAGTAATTGATATAGAAGGGGAGATCGGCATTTCCTTAGAAGGCTTAAGCAATATTTTCTATGGTGGGCTTAACACCTCTTTGGAAAAAGCAAGTGTTTCAATAAATGGCAAGGAAATAGGGTATCGAATAGTCAGAGATAATCCTTATATATTTTTAAAGGACTTATTAGCTCAAACAGACTTCAAATCAAACATATACACTAAGGATAAATATATTGAAATTATAAGTGATCCTATTATTTTTTATGATGAAACTATGTATAAAGGCATTATCCGCAACAGAGAACTTTTTATGACAAAGGAACTTATAATAAAGCTATTAAATGATTATAAATTAGATACAACAGATAACTGTAAATGCCTAACTAGCTTACAAGGGTTATTAGAGGAGAACGCTGAGTATTATAGTATAAATAGATTGCCAACCTGCTATAGGGGAAGGCAGGAATGCTGTTATACTAAGTTTTTTCTTAATAAAAAGGTTTGTCCATGAATTCAAGAAATTTAATAGATATTTTAACAACCTTGATTTTATTATTGAAATTAAGGTTTTTTTGTGCAAATTTAAGCCAAAAATGATAGAATATAATTTAGATTTGAAAAACATATAGAAAATATTAAACAATTAATATAAAGGTTTTGGGAATGGGGTGAATCGATGTTCGATAGAGAGCAGAAATTAGTTAGAAAATGCGCGAATGGAAATGTAAAGGCATTTGATGAGTTAATAGAAAAATACGAGAAAACCGCATATAATATAGCCCTTAGGATGTTAAAAAATCCAGAAGATGCTATGGATGTATCTCAGGAAGCATTCATAAAGGTTTTTAAATCTATTAAGACTTTTAACTTTGAATCAGCTTTTTCTACTTGGTTGTACAGAATAGTTACAAATACTTGCTTAGATTTTTTAAGAAAAAGAAATTCAATGATTTATTCCCTAGACAATCCGATTCAGACAGAGGATGGGGAAATAACCAGAGATATACCAGATGATGCTCATAGTCCAGAGGATTTATTAGAAAGAGAAGAAACGAAGGAACTAGTAAATAAATCCATAAATAAGCTAGACGAAAATCATAGAATAGTTATTATCCTTAGAGATATTCAGGGATTAAGTTATGAAGAAGTATCAAGTATATTAGATTGCTCTATTGGAACAGTGAAATCCAGAATAAATAGAGCTAGAAAAAATCTTAAGGAAATAATAATTAATGATATGGAACCAAACAAGAATTATAGCGTCTAATAATTGAAAGGAGGGATAAAATGAACTGCAAAGAATTTGTTGAATGTATGTCATTATATATAGATGAAGAGATGACAGAAATTGAAAAGAAAGAATTTGAAATTCATATTTTAAATTGCAATAAATGTAGACAAGAGTATGAGGATATGCTCAAAATTATGAAAATGATTAGAATACAGGAACAATCAGAGTTGCCTGATAATTATAAATTTGAACTTAGAAGAAAACTTAAAGAAACAGTTAAAGAAGAAAAGAAGATAAATTGGAAAGCTATAACTTCTGTGGCAGCAGGACTTATTATATTGATTATGAGTATGACTATGTTATTTGACAAACTGCCTTTTATGGGTCAAGATCAGTATCTGACTAAAAGCACCAATGATGAAAGCCCTCAGAGAAGTATGGATTTTGATATTAGTGAGCCAAAGGAAGCAATGGAAAATGATAGTGTTAAAATAAAAGCTATAGATGAAGATGTTGCTGTAGTTAGCCCTACTGAGGATACTAATTTCACAATGCATAACCTAGAAGTAGAAGATGAAGAAATAGAAGAAGGAATATCATCAATTCAAGGATTTGGAGCCCTTGCTTCTAGAAGTAGCTTAGTAAGCACTAGAAAAACTGTAAAGGAAGCATATTTATCAATTGAGTTAGATGAATTAGATAAAGTACATGAGCAAATTTTCAACTACGTTGAAAATAAAGGTGGCTTTATAGAAGATATTAATGGAGAACTAGATTATATAGATGAAGAAAATAGCCATTTAATAAAAATCAGAATTCCTTCAGAAAATTTTGAAATGACATTAGATTTTTTGAGACAATTAGGCACTCTAGCAGACGAAAACTTAACTCATGTTGATATAACTGAGAAGTATCAAAATGTAGAATCAAATCTAAGATGCCTCTATGAGCAAGAAAATCTATTATTGGGGATATTGTATAAAGTAGAGGATTCAAAGGATAAATCATTAGTAGAAGATGAGCTTAATATAATAAAAGAAGAAATAAACTCTGAATCATTGACTCTAGAAGAATATGAAGATTCAGTAATATTATCAACTATTAATACTCAACTAAATGAGATCGGTGAAGACGATTGATAATATAAGAACTCTAATTAGGGTTCTTTTTTTTTACCTAATAAAGTGTAATGAAAATTAAGTTTATGGGAGCAAATAAAGTAAGTAAAATTTTAATGCAAGATTGTTTATGTTTACTGAAAAAATCTTTTAATATATACTTAAAGTTAAGGGTTTACACAGCAAATATAGTATATAATAATATATATATTGTTTTTAAATAAGGAGTTGGTTTAAATGAGTAAAGGTAGATTTATGATTATAGATGGTAACAGCCTTTTACACAGAGCTTTTCATGCATTGCCTCCTCTAATGAATAAGGAAGGCATATATACAAATGGAGTATATGGATTTTTGACCATGTTTTATAAGGTTACAGGGGAGTATAGACCAGATTATATTAGTATAGTCTTTGATAGAAAAGCTCCCACTTTTAGACATGTTGAATTTAAAGAATATAAGGCTGGGAGGGCTAAAACGCCTAGCGAATTAGGAATGCAGTTTCCAATATTAAAAGAAATAATTGATAATATGAACATACATAGAGCAGAGATAGATGGTTTTGAAGCAGATGATTTAGCAGGCACACTTGCTAAAGTTGGAGAAGAAAATGATTTTGAGGTTTTTATAGTTACAGGAGACAAGGATTATCTTCAGCTATCTAGTCATAAGACTAAGGTATTATTAACAAGAAAGGGCATATCTAACATTGAAGTTTTTGATAAAGATGCGGTGATAGAAAGATATGAGCTTACTCCAGAGCAATTTATAGACCTAAAGGGTTTAATGGGAGATAAATCAGACAATATTCCAGGTGTACCTGGGGTCGGTGAAAAAACCGGAATAAAACTACTAAAAGAATTTAAATCTATTGAAGGAATATATGACAACTTAGATAAAATAAATGGCAAGAAACTCAAAGAAAAACTTGTTCAATATAGAAACCAAGCCATAATGAGCAGAAGACTATCTGAAATAATTACAACAGTACCTATTAAGATAGATTTAGATGAACTTGCTCGAAAAGAACCTAACAATGAGGAACTTCTTAGCATCTATAAAAGGCTTGAATTCAATAGTTTGCTAGGAAAACTAAAGATTAGCAATGATACTAAAATGAAAAATACAGATGTAAAAAACCTTGCTCCTGAAATCAATGTTGTTAAGAAAAAAGAGAACCTCTATAAGATTGTAAATGAGATAGAAGTATCAAAATCTATGATTTTTAAATTTTTAATAGATGGAGACCATGCTTTAACTAGTGAAATATTGGGAGTAGGAGTTAGGGTTTCAGAACAATCAAACTACTACATTGACTTTACAGAAGGAGATATTGGTGTCAAAGATTTCTTTGAATTATTTAAAGAGATTTTGGAGAATGACAAAATTCAAAAGATAGGACATAATATAAAAGAAGAAATATTGATATCATTAAGATATAAGGTTGATGTAAAAGGTATTGCTATTGATACAATGATTGGGCAGTATTTACTTAACCCATCGCAAAGTGATTATAGTTTAAAAGTATTAGCAAGTGACTATTTAAACATTGATATTGCAGGAAAAGATACTCTTTTAGGAACAGGTAAAAACAAAAAAACCTTTGGTCAAATAATTTTAAAAGATAGACTATCATATATAGCTAATAATTTGGAAGTTATACTTAGATTAAAGGATATCATTAAGGATTTAATTGATTCTCAAAACATGGCTATGCTTTTTTGTGAAGTTGAGATGCCTTTAATCAGCGTAATGGCTAATATGGAGTATATAGGATTTAAAGTTGATGTAGATAAGCTAAATGAACTAGGAAAAGAGCTTGATACTAAAATTGAAGTATTAACAAAGTCAATATATGATTTTGCAGGAGAAGAATTCAATATAAATTCTCCTAAGCAATTAGGGGAAATATTGTTTGAAAACCTAAATCTACCTGCACTTAAGAAAACTAAGACAGGATATTCAACTAATGCAGAAGTTCTTGAAGGACTAGCAGAGATCCATCCTATTGCAGAAAAGGTATTAGAGTACAGACAATTAGTTAAGCTTAAATCAACATATGTAGATGGTTTAACTTCAGCTATTGATAAAAATACAGGCAAGGTTCATTCAAGCTTCAATCAAACTATAACTACAACTGGTAGGATTAGTAGCACGGAGCCCAATCTTCAAAACATACCAATACGAACTGAGGAAGGTAGAGAAATCAGAAAGGTATTTGTGCCAAGCAATAGTGACTATCTATTAGTAGATGCTGACTACTCACAAATCGAACTTAGGGTTCTTGCAAGCATTTCAGATGATCCTAAGCTTAAGGAAGCTTTTTTTTCAGGAGAAGATATACATAGAAAAACTGCTTCACAGGTTTTTGGCGTCGAACTTGAAGATGTTACTTCATTGATGAGAAGTAGAGCTAAAGCAGTTAACTTTGGAATAGTCTACGGGATAAGTGATTTTGGGTTGGCTAGGGATCTAAAGATAACTAGAAAAGAAGCTAAACTATATATAGATAATTATCTTAAGAAATATATTAATGTAAAGAATTATATGAAAAATATTGTAGAAGAGGGAAAAGCTAAAGGATATGTTGAAACCATATTACATAGAAGAAGATATTTACCTGAATTATCTTCTAAAAATTTCAATATAAGATCCTTTGGTGAGAGAATGGCAATGAATACACCCATACAGGGAAGTGCAGCAGATATAATAAAACTAGCTATGGTTAATGTGTATTCTGAACTTAAAAAAAGAGGATTAGAATCAAGATTAATCCTACAGGTACATGATGAGCTGATTATTGAGACCCATAGAAATGAGCTTGAAGAAGTAAAAGTACTCTTGAGGGATCTAATGGAAAATGCATTTGAGTTGAATGTACCCCTTAGTGTGGATATGGAGACAGGTGATAGTTGGTATGATACAAAATAAAACTAAAATCATAGGCTTGACAGGTGGAATAGGAACAGGAAAAAGTACTGTCTCAAAAATAATTATGGGCAAAGGCTTCCCTTTAATAGATGCAGACTTGATAGCAAGAGAAGTTGTAGAGATAGGCCAACCAGCATATTATATGATAAAAGATATTTTTGGGGAAAAAATATTAAATTATGATAAAAGCATTAATAGAAAAGAACTAGGAGACTTTGTATTTAGTGATGCTAACTTAAGGCTTAAACTGAATAATATAGTTCATCCTCAAGTATATAAAAAAATTATAGAAAAGCTCTTATATTATTCTAAAAATAATGATATTATTTTTCTAGATATCCCTTTGTTGATAGAGGGGTTAGAGAATTCACAAAAATTTGGAATTATATTTGATGAAATTTGGGTAGTTTATGCTAATAGAGAAAATCAGATAAAAAGAATTACTGAAAGAGATAGTATTGACTATGAAAGCGCCACCAAAAGAATAGATGCTCAGCTACCAATAGAAGAGAAGTTGAAATTTGCTGATGTGGTTATATACAATGTAGGAGATATAGGTGAACTTGTTTCAAATATTGAAAAGGCACTTGAGACCCTTTAATAGTTTTGGAGGAGATATTATTGCAGATTAGATTTAGAAAAATAATAGCAGTTATATTTATAGTTTTTATAGTTGGGGTTTTGTTTTCAAGTGTTAAATGGATTGGGAAAACTCTATATCCTATAAATTATAAAGACCAAATAGCTAATTACTCAGAAAAGTACGAAGTGGATCCATTCCTAGTAGCTGCAATTATACGGGTAGAGAGTATGTTTAATAAGGACGCTCTATCTTCAAAAGGTGCACGAGGGCTAATGCAGATAATTCCAGTAACTGGCGGATGGGCAGCAGATGAAATAGGTATTCTAGAATTTAAAGAGGAACTACTCTATGATCCAGAAATAAATATCGAGATAGGATGTTGGTACATAAACAAGCTTAGTGTACAATTTGACAATGACATAGAGCTTGTTCTAGCAGCTTATAATGGTGGAAGTGGTAATGTAGTTAAGTGGCTTAATAATAGTGACTATAGTGATGATGGCAAACATCTTAGGCATATACCCTTTAAGGAAACAGAATTGTACCTAAAGAAAGTTATAAAATCTTACGATATATATCTTAAGTTATATGAAGGTGATTATTTTAAGAAATAATATAGTTAAAAAAATAACTTAACTTAAAAAACTATCATTAAGTTGTTATACTTATAGTTGAAGCATAAATTGGAAAACAACTTAAGTTACTACTAAGGGAGATGAAAACTGTGAGTTATATCAAAAGTATAGAGGATGTACAGAATTATGATATAAATCGAAAAGAGAGAGTGTTACACTCTGCACAACATGAGGATATTCTAGCAGGATTAACTACAGACATTTATTTTCTTACTACAATGGATGTCTTAGGTAAATTGGACATGAGTGGTAAGGAAGTAGTTGCAGAAATTTTTGCTAGAAAGCCTGGTATTTTAGTTGGTATTGAAGAGGTAAGAAATATTCTTAAGGATAATGATATAGAAATGTGGGCTCTTGAAGAAGGGACTGATTTTCAACCTAAGGAAACATTAGTTAGGATTAAAGGATCATATGAAAAGTTCGCCATTTTTGAATCTGTTATTCTTGGTTGTCTTGCCAGCCCAAGTGGGTGGGCAACAGCAGCTAAAGAGGTAAAAGAAGCTTGTGGAGACAAACCATTTGTAGTTTTTGGCACAAGACACGTTCATCCATCAGTAGCACCAGTCATGGAAAGAGCAGCTAGAATTGGGGGAGCCAATTCTGTCAGTAATATTCTAACTGCAAAGTTATTAGGGGAAGACCCAACTGGAACCTTACCACATGCTGCATTTTTAGTGGCTGGAGATACACTATTAGTAGCCCAAAAATATGACGAAGTAATGCCAGAATCATATAAGAGAATTGTCTTAGTAGATACATTTAAGGATGAAGTTGAAGAATCACTAAGACTAGCTAAGGAAATGGGAAAAAATCTTTATGGAATAAGATTAGATACACCTAGTGAAAGAGGTGGAGTAACACCAGAGTTGGTTAAGGAGCTAAGGGCTAGACTAGATATCAATGGATATAATTGGGTAAAGATTTTTGTTTCAGGAGGACTAAAGCCAGAAAAGATAAAGATACTAGTTGAAGCAGGAGTAGACTCATTTGGGGTAGGGAGCTATATTTCAGGAGCACCTGCTATTGACATGACAATGGATATAAAAGAGGTTGAAGGAACGGCAATTGCTAAAAGGGGTAGAATACCAGGCGTTGTTGACAACCCTAAGCTTGTAAAAATGCTCTAGCATTAAGGAGGTAAAAACAGTTGAATTACAAAAGACAATTATATCTATTGTTACTTGTGTTGCAGATAATTTTACTAACAGGCTGCATGTTAGGAGGTAATTTTGAGAATATTGACAATTATGATATAGGCTCCGAAGAAAATATAGACAATGGACCAGAAAATGGAGGAGAATTAATAGTTCCAATATCATATAGAATAGTCCTCAATCCTCTTTTAATCAACGATAAATTTATGTATAACTTTAATAAGTTAATATACCAAGGATTATTTGATATAGATGGAAACTTTAAGGTGAACAATATTCTGGCTGAAAGTTATGATTTTGACGCTGATGGATTAGCCATAAATATTAAATTGAAGGAAAATATTAAATGGCATGATGGAGAAGACTTTACAGCAGATGACGTTAAGTTTACAGTTGACACTATAAAGTATGGTCTATCTAATCCTAGTATAATAGATAGTTTAGCAGATATAGTAAGATCTTCAGAATCCTTGAAATATTTAAAAAAAGTAGATGTTATTGATAAATATAACTTAAGATTTGTTTTTGATAGAGTCTATGGAGATGTATTAGAAGGTTTGGTGTTTCCAATTATACCCAAACATGTTTTTCAGAGTGGAAACAATCTAACAGTAGCCTATAATAATACATTGATGAAGGATAACTATAAACCAATTGGAACTGGACCTTATAAAGAGATTGAAACAGTTAGCTTGAAAAGTGTAACTCTAGAAATATTTGATGATTACTGGGGAGAGAAACCATATATATTAAGAATCATAGGTAAAGCTTTGAAGGATGAACAATTGGCTGTTACTTCATTTGAAGCAGGTCAAACTGACTTTGCAACTAGCATTGGAGTCGATTGGGAAAAATTTGCTCAGAACAAAAGCGTGGAAATATATGAATATGCTTCAAATAGATATGAGTTCTTAGGATTTAATTTTAGAGATGGTATTTTTTCAGGAGAAAAGGGAAAGGCTTTGAGAAAGGCTATAGCATATGCTATAGACAGGCAATCAATAATTCAAAGAATTTATTTAGGACATGCAACAAGAAATGACGTGCCTATACATCCTGAATCCTGGCTCTTGTCTGATGATGCCAATTCATATGGGTATAACATGACTATGGCTAGGCAAATTATAATGTCTGCAGGTTGGAAGGATACTGATGGAGATGGGTTTTTTGAAGACTCAGAAGGCAATAAACTAACAATAAAATTGACAACTAATGATTTTAACGACTTAAGGAGAGAAACTGCAAATATAATAGCAGAAAACTTAACAGAATTAGGGATTATTGTTATTAAAGAATATAGTGAGACTACACAGAAGGACCTAACAGATGATGTCAAAGAAACTCAATGGGAAAATCTAATGCAGAGGCTATCTTCAGGTACTTTTGATATGGTGCTTTTAGGATGGGAACTTTCCTATATCCCAGACTTATCATTTGCTTTCCATTCTTCTCAGATAGATGAGGGATTAAATTTTATTGGATATAATAATGAAAAAATGGATGAGTTGTTATTATTAGCTCAAAATACTTATAGACCTGAATATAAAGAGAATATTTATGAGCAAATCCAAGATTTAATAGTAGACGATCTCCCATATATTAGCTTATACTTTATAAACTCATCAATACTAGTTAACAGCAAGACTTATGGAAACATCGCTCCAACTGAGCACAGTATGTACAACAATATATCAGAGTGGTATATACCAAAAGCTTTACAACAAAAAAATATAGACCAGCTAGAGGACGACTCTATAGAGTAACTAATATTTATAATTGACACATAATTGTTTTGTATATATAATTAATTCGTTGACCTTAAAATGCAACATAATGCTAGCAGGTATTTAGGTACTTGTTATTTATGCAGGGGTGGTGGAACTGGGAGACACGTACGTTTGAGGGGCGTATGCGAGAGCATGAGGGTTCGAGTCCCTTCCTCTGCACCATAAATATATTTACAATAGATTTATATTTATTATGATAATGTTTTATTCCTTTCTAAGATCTATAAGGTCCACGGTTTTGTACATACATATGGAACATATATATTCTAAATTACATTCCTCTAGAAACTATATCAACCTACAACAAGATAAACTATGGTAAAAAATAACAAACAGTGCGTTTATATTTTCCCGTAAATAGAGGAGGACATCCATGAAAATGATGAAAAAAAGAGTCTTAGGAATAGTAG
>JBBAFY010000077.1:0-11130 GCA_041655135.1 Tissierellales bacterium | reverse complement strand
ATATAGCCTTAAAAATTATGATATAAAACAGGAGGAAACATTTTGAAAATCATAATTGCAGAAAATTCAGGCTTTTGCTTTGGAGTAAGTAAAGCAATTGATACTACAACCAAAATCTTGACAGAAGACAATATAAAAACCTATTCATTAGGCCCATTAATTCATAATAATCATGTAATCGAACTACTTAAGCAGAAAGGTTTAGAAGTTATAGAAAAATTTGATGAGGTTGATAATAGTAGAGTTATTATACGTTCTCATGGAGTTTCATTACATATTTATGAAACAGCTAAACAAAAAAACATTGATATTATTGACTGTACATGTCCATTTGTAAGAAAAATACAGAATAAAGTAAAAGAATTTGGTTCTCTTGGTTATCAGATTGTAATTATTGGTGATGCTAAGCATCCTGAAGTTATTGGGATAAATGGTTGGTGTGATAATAATGCTATTATAATAAATGATGAAGAAGATATTGAAGTTATGTTAAATTATGATAAAATATGTATTGTAGCACAAACCACTTTTTATGAGAAAAAGTTTAGACAATTAGAGAAACTTATATCACTTAAAGGAAATGAAGTAAAGGTTTTCAATACTATATGTAGCGCTACTCAACTAAGACAAAAATCATGTGAGGAAATAGCTAATATAGCAGATGCAATGGTAATTATAGGTGGCTACCATAGTTCCAATACACAGAAGCTTGTTGAGATTAGTAAGAAATACTGCAATAATACTATCATATTGAGACATCAGAACAACTGCCCTTTCATGAGTTGAAAAAATTTAATACCATAGGTTTGACAGCAGGAGCTTCAACTCCTAGCTGGATTATTAAGGAGGTTTACGACAAAATGAGCAATTTAGAAGATATGAATGAACTAATGAAAGCTATTGAAGATACAATGGTTAAAGTTAATAGGGGAGAGACTGTAAAAGGAAAAGTCATTTCTATAAGAAATGACGAAGTTTTGGTAAACATTGGGTACAAATCAGATGGTATTATAAAAAGAGATGAATTAACTAACGACCCAAGTATAGCACCATCTGATATTCTTTCTGTAGGAGATGAGTTAGAAGTACTTATCCTTAGACTTGATGATGGCGATGGAAATGTGATTTTATCCAAAAAGAGAGTAGATACAATTAAGAGTTGGGATGAGATAGAAGAAATATTTAAGGATCAATCTAATATAACTACTAAAGTTATTGAGATTGTTAATGGCGGAGTTATTGCTATAGTTAAAGGATTAAGAGCATTTATTCCTATTTCTCAAATTGCCAATAGGTTCGTAAGTGATTTAGAGGCTTTTATTGGAGAAGTCTTTGATGTACGCATAATTGATTTTGATAGAAGCAAAAAGAGAATAGTGCTTTCAAGAAAAATTGTTGAATTAGAGGAACTGGAGATTAAGAAAAATATGCTTTGGAAAAATATACAGAAAAATCAGGTTGTTGAAGGTGAAGTAAAAAGGATTACTAACTTTGGTGCTTTCGTTGATATCGGGGGAGTAGATGGGTTGATTCATATATCAGATCTATCATGGTCCCATGTAAGACACCCACAAGAAGTTGTTAAAGAAGGAGATTTAATAAAGGTAATAATTTTAGAAGCTGATAAGCAAAAAAACAGAATTTCACTTGGTCTTAAACAAGCTTCTCCACATCCATGGGATAATATTGAAGGAAAGTATAATATCGATGATATAGTTGATGGAAAGGTAATAAGATTAGTTGATTTTGGTGCATTTGTAATGCTGGAACAAGGTATAGAAGGATTAGTTCATATTTCACAAATTTCTGATAAACATATAACTAAGCCATCAGAAGAATTAAGCGTTGGAGAAAAAATAAAAGTGAAGATTATTGATATTAATAGAGAAGAGAAAAAACTAAGCCTAAGTATTAAAGAGGCTTCACAAAAAGAAGCTAATGAAAATATGGAATATACTAATAATGAAGAAGAATTAACTATAGGAGACATTATAAAAGAAAAATAAATAGCTGTGACATTTGATTTATGTTAGTTATTTTTCAGATTCTTAATAATTTGAATGAGGTTTGACCTCATTCTTTTTTTATGTATATTTTTTTGTTTTATACAGAAAATAGAACTGACCTCACAAAATACATCAAGACCCCTTTATATAGTTTCCTGTGGCATATTGCCACAGGCTTATTTTATTGATAGAATAGAAATTGATATCAGTAAGTAAAAGGGGGACGAAATGGATAAATACGAGTTATTTAAAAAACAAGTCTATTCTTTAATTGGAATAAATTTATCTAGTTATAAGGAAAAACAAATGAAAAGAAGAATTGAATCTTTGTTGACTAGAAATAAATATAAAAGTTTTGATGATTATTATAATGGACTAAAAATCGACTCAAGATTACTTGATGAATTCATTAACTACCTAACAATTAATGTATCAGAATTTTTTAGAAATATGACACAATGGGAGGTTTTAGAACGAGATATATTACCTGATATAATCAAGAATAATAAAAAAATAAATATATGGAGTAGTGCCTGCTCCACAGGAGAAGAACCTTATACAATGGTGATGCTACTTACAAGGTTTTTCAATTTATCTGAAATTAAAGTTCATGCAACAGATATAGATTTAAGTGCCATAGAAAAAGCTAAGATAGGCATATATAATGAAAAAAGTCTTCAGAATGTTCCAAATGACTTAAAAGAAAAATATTTTGAGCGCATTGGAAGCCATTTTAAAATTCATCAATCTATTAAGGATTGTGTTAAATTTAGCAAGATAGACTTACTAGAAGATAGATATCCTGAGAACTGCAATCTTATTTTATGTAGAAATGTTTTGATTTATTTCACTGAAGAAGCTAAAGTAAATATCTATAAAAAATTTCATGATTCACTAAGTAATGATGGTGTTTTATTCGTTGGTAGCACAGAACAAATAATTATGCCTGAAAGATATAACTTAAAATCAGCAAAGACCTTTTTCTATAAAAGAAACATTTCTTAAATTAGTAAATTATTATTAGATTCATAAAAACAATTGAAAGACATATAAAAAAAGATATTAAAAAGGGAGGAGAACAACTTGGAAGCTAAGCAATTATTAGGCCTTTTAAGTGAGAAATCAGGCGTATCCGGATATGAAAATTCGATTTCTAGCTTTATTACCCAGGTCTTTAGAGATTTAACAGATGAAATTACCAAAGATAAACTAGGAAATGTAATTGCATTAAAGAAAGGTGAGAATAATTTAAGCAACATAAAAATTATGCTTGCAGCTCATATGGATGAAATTGGCTTGATGGTAACTGATATTGATGATGAGGGGTTCATAAAATTTACTACAATAGGCGGAATTGATCCTAGGACACTATTGGCACAAGAAGTTATTGTACATGGAAAGAGGGATTTATTTGGTGTTATTGGAGCTAAACCACCTCATTTACAAGACGAATCAGAAAGAGAAAAGGCCGTTAAAATTGAGAATTTAAATATTGATGTTGGTTTTTCCAAGGAGCAGTTAAATGGTACTGTTGAAATTGGCAATATTATAACAATAAATAGAAGCTATTTAGAGCTTAACGGTAGTTGGGTAAGCGGTAAGGCTTTAGATAATAGAGCTGGTGTAGTTACTATGTTCGAATGCGCTAAGGAGCTAAAGCTTTTAAAACACCAAGCAGATGTTTTTTTTGTATCTACAGTCCAGGAAGAAGTAGGAGTAAGAGGTGCTACTACTAGTACATATAAAATTAATCCGGATATTGGAATTGCCATTGATGTAGGTTTTGGTTCAACTCCAGAAATTCCAAAAGAATACACTTTAGACATGGGAAAAGGACCTGGAATAACCATTGGCGGAAATATTCATCCCAAATTAAGGGAGAAGCTAGTTGAAATTGCTAAGGAATATAATATTCCTCATCAGTTTGAAATAGATCCAGGACCAACTGGTACAGATGCTAGAGCAATGCAAATTACTAGATGTGGAATTCCAACCTTACTAATCTCTCTACCTCTAAGGTATATGCATACTTCAATTGAGACTATTAATATTGATGATATTAAGGCATCTGCTAAATTATTAGCTAGACTCATATCCTGTATTTCTCAGGATAATTTGGAGGGATTATTATGCTATTAAAAAGGCTTACAGAAGCCCGTGGAATTTCAGGAAATGAAAATGAAGTAAGAGAATTAATAATTAATGAAATAAAGGATTATGTGGATGATATTCATATAGATAGAATAGGCAATATTATTGCATTTAAAAGAGGTGAAGTTAACACTCCTAGATTAATGATTGCTGCCCATATGGATGAAGTAGGACTCATGATAACTAAAATTGAAGAAAGTGGTCTTCTGAAGTTTACATTTGTTGGAGGTATTGACCAAAGAGTCTTAGTCTCAAAACAGGTAATTATAGGTAATAAAAAAATAAATGGAGTAATTGGTTCTAAACCAATTCACATGCAAAAAAAGACAGAATGGAAAAAAGCTCTTGATTATAAGGAACTATATATAGATATAGGTGTTAGCAATAAAGAAGAGGCAGAAAAACTAGTTAAGATCGGTGAATATGCATCATTTTTAAGTAATTATATTGAATTTGGGGATAATCTAGTTAAGGCAAAATCCTTAGACGATAGAGTAGGATGTAGTATATTAATAAATACATTAAAAACTAATACAAAGCTTTCAATATACGGTATATTTACTGTAATGGAGGAAATAGGTTTAGTAGGCGCAGGACCAGCTGCATATAAAATTGAGCCAGATATAGGTATAGTTTTAGAAGGTACAACCTGCTCTGACTTACCTGGAACAGAAGGACACTTGCAAGCTACTAAGTTAGGAAATGGACCAGCAATTTCCCTAATGGATAGGACGACTGTATTTAATAAAGATTTAATAAAGTCTATTATTGATACTGCAAATAAGAATAATATTCCATATCAGCTAAGAAGAACCACCTTTGGTGGTAACGACTCAGGTAAAATTCATCTAGCAAAAGCAGGTTCAATTACTGCAACTATTTCAGTACCATGTAGATATATACACTCACCAGTTAGTGTTATGAGTAAAAATGATTATGCTAATGCTGAGAAACTTTTAAAACTGTTTATTGATAATCTAGAAAAGGGAGGTTTTAGTTATGAATTTTAATGGAGAATTATTAAAAAAATTGGTTAACACATATGGGCCATCAGGGGATGAAAGCCAAATTGCTGAAGTTGTTAAAAATGAGATTAAAGACTATCTAGATGAGATTAAAATAGATAGATTGGGGAACCTAATAGCTAGAAAAAAAGGAAATGGCAATAAGATTATGTTAGCAGCCCATATGGATCAGATTGGATTATTAGTGACAGATATCGATGAAAAGGGCTTTTTAAGATTTACTAATATAGGTGGAATATCACCATATGTTTCAATTGGACAACGTGTTATTTTTAAGAATGGTATCATAGGTGTTATCTATATGGAGCCTATGGAAGATATGGGTAAGCTTAAATTGGAAAACATGTATATTGATATAGGTGCAAGTTCAAAAGAAGATGCTGAGAAAAGAGTAAGTATAGGAGATTCTTGTGTATATACAGCACAATATTATGAAAATCAGAATAATGTTATTTCAGGTTGTATTGATGACAGAATTGGCTGTTATATTTTAATAGAAGCTATCAAGGAACTAAAAGAATCAAATAATGATATCTATTTTGTCTTTACTTCCCAAGAAGAGGTTGGCTTAAGAGGCGCAAAAACTTCTGCTTACAGTATTGATCCTGATTTTGGTATAGCAATAGATATAACAGGTTCTGGCGATACACCTAAAGCAAAGCGATTTGCAGTAGGATTAGATAAAGGGGCTGCGATAAAAGTTAAGGACCAAAGTATTATAGTAAATCCCCTAGTGAAAGATTTTATGATTAGAGCTGCAAAAGAAAATAATATTCTTTATCAACTGGAAGTTTTAGAACATGGTGGAACTGACTCAGGAGCTATTCACCTCACAAAAGAAGGAATTCCATCAGGAGTAATTTCTGTCCCAACTAGATATGTACATACTCCTAGTGAAACAATAGCAAAAAATGATGTTAACAATTGTATATCATTACTATTAAGTCTAATAAATATGAAAATAGAGTTTTAAATGGGTGAGTTTTCACCCGTTTTTTATTATGCTTAATTAACTAAATTATCTAAGTAATATAATTTTTTGATTTTTCAAACCTACTAATTAGTATTTGTAGTATTTTATGATAAAAATGTAGAAGCTTGTATTCTTTAGTTTTTTTGTATTCTTTACTTGTATATTATGTTATAATTTATCGGAAAATTTTAACCTAATATACAAATTAAGTAAAGGAAATCTTGCTTTTATGAAGAATTCATCTATTATGTATGTTTTCATAGGAGGTGAATTTATTGTATGATGCAAAAAAAGAATATACTATTTCTGAAGTATCTGAAATGATAGGATATCAGCCCCATGTTATAAGGTATTATGAGAAGGAATTTGAACTGGAAATACCTAGAAATAATTCTAATCATAGATATTATACTTATAAAGAAATTGAAATTTATAACTATATCAAGGCTTTTCAAGAAAAGGGTTTCACTAATAAGCAAATTAAGTTAATTTTAAACTCACCAGAGTTAGTTGTTACTGATGGAGAAACAGCAATAACTAATTTTGTAAAAAAAGATTCAGATTTAATACCTAGCTTAACAGATATTTATGAATTATTTAAAGAATTAATAATAGAGGATTTAAGTCCTACTTTAATCGAAAAAACAAATATTAGCTTAAACCTTATAAATGAGCTTAATGGTAAGGTAGATGAGTTAAGAAATGAAATTAATAATAGTGAAAGAGATATCTTAATTTGTGAAAATTTAAAGCTTAAAACTCAATTAAAAGAAAAATCATTTCAAGTAGTTGAGCTAAAGGACAGATTAAGGAAAGAGCAAGAATCCAGTAAAGGATTATTTACTAAGCTATTTAAGAAAAAACAAAAAAACTATAAATAGATTAGTTTTTTTATGATTATGAAATAGATACTATTACTAAAGGTTTGTATAATAGTCTCTTTTAATATTAATATGTATAGTTTTCATATTATGACATAATTAAATCAATATAATTATTCTCTTTTCTTCAAAAAATACTTATAGAAAGGAGAATATATTATGTTCCCTAACATTGAAACTATGACTGTATTACCTAAAGAGATTAGTATGTTTAAAAATTATATAAATGAGCAATTAGATCCAATAAGGAGAGAAATTTTTTGTTATAGCTTAATTTCATATATTTTTGGTAATATAACACCTTTTCCTATTAATATTGAATCTAACTATAATAATTATTATGAGAATGATAAATCAGAAGAGTACATTAATTATCTAGCACTAAGTTATTTAAAGCATAAAATATATATTAGTGGAAATGATGGAAAAAAAATAAAACTTAGCTCAGATGATCTATATTATAGCAAGTATTTTGTTAAAGCTTTTTTTGATTATGATATGCCAATTAAAGATAGAAGTACCGAAGAAATACTTTGGGTATACCCAAAGAAAAGTGTCAGGCTTTTTATTTCTGAGAGTTTTTTTAATAAAAGATTTAGCAACTATTATTATGATGAATTAACACTAGCAAAACTTATCATGATAATGGCCGGATTTTCAAGGTATGAAATAAATAATTTAGATGGATGTATCAATGAAGAACTAAAGCAAATCAATTATCCTACGCTTATTTTAGCAAATATCGGATTGTATGAAAAAAATTTTATTAAAATTGAAGATGATATTAATTGCATAAGTGTATTTTTAGATGTAAATGTTAAAGAAGAAAACGAAAAAATATTTTTAATAGATAGAGATGTATTAAAGAAAACTATTTTAAGAGTTATAAATGAAACAGAAAAGTTAGAGTATACTATGCAAGATTTTATATAAGCAATATTAAGAGGAAGGGCAAACTTCCTCTTTCTTTATAACTCTAATAATCAAAAGCAGATAAAATGCAATATTGATATATATACTTTTTTTTTAATGATATGTTTGTTATAATGATATAATGATTATGACGTTAAATAATATTTATATTGATATAAAGTGAAGTATAAGGAGGATTGTAATGATAAATAGTAGTAAGAAGTATCTAATAACAACTTGGGGTTGTCAAATGAACGAACATGATTCAGAAAAAATGTCTGGGATTTTAGAATCTTTAGAATACATAAACACAGATAAAAAAGAAGATGCAGATCTAATTATTTTTAATACTTGCCTAGTTAGAGAAAATGCAGAATTAAAGGTATATGGTAATCTGGGGGAATTAAAAGCGTTAAAGAGAGAGAAACCAGATTTAATTATTGCAATATGTGGATGTATGATGCAGAAAAAAGAAGTAAGGGATTTAATTAAAGAAAAATATAGATTTGTAGATATAATATTTGGAACACATAATATTCATACGCTTCCTGAATTAATAGCAAATCATAATCAGCATACTAAAATGATTATTGATGTATGGGAAGATGCAGGTAATATAGTAGAAGGAATGCCTGCAAAAAGAAAGTATGGCTTCAAAGCTTTTGTTAATATAATGTATGGATGCAATAACTTCTGTAGCTATTGCATAGTACCTTATACAAGAGGAAGAGAAAAGAGCAGGGACCCTGAGGATATATTAAAAGAAATAAAAGACCTTGCATTAGAGGGTTTCAAGGAAGTAACACTTCTAGGGCAGAATGTCAATTCCTATGGTAAATCATTAGATTCCAAGATGTCCTTTGCAAATTTACTTTATTTGATTAATGATATTGATGGAATCGAGAGAATAAGATTTATGACTTCTCATCCCAAAGATTTATCTGATGAACTTATTTTTGCAATAAGAGACTGTGGTAAGGCTTGTGAGCATATCCATTTACCTTTCCAAGCAGGAAGTAATAGAATTTTAAAGCTCATGAATAGAAAGTATACAAAGGAACAATATTTAGATCTAGTTAGTAAAATCAAAAAAGAAATTCCAGGCATTGCTTTGACTACTGATATAATCGTTGGATTTCCTGGAGAGACTGAGGAAGATTTTATGGATACTATTGAGGTTATTAAAATGTCAGAGTTTGACTCAGCATTTACCTTCCTCTATTCTATTAGAAAAGGAACTCCAGCAGCAAACATGGAGAACCAAATTCCAGAAGATATTAAGCACAAAAGATTGAATAGGTTGTTAGACGCACTCAATCCTATAAGTCATGATAGAAATCTACAACTTTTAAATACTATACAAGAAGTATTAGTAGAGGATACCAGTAAGACAGACCCCACAGTATTAAGTGGAAGAACTAGAACAAGCAAACTAGTTCATTTCAAAGGAGATATAGACTTAATAGGAAAGTTAGTCAGGGTCAAAATTGATAATACAAAAACATGGACATTGGAAGGAACCTTAATTGATGGAGAATAATAATATAATTCCAATAAAGCTAGCAAGAGAATTAGGTTTTTCTATTATTGATTCTAATGAATATATCAATCTTAAAAAGCTAGAGGAAGAAATAATTTCACAGAATCTTTTGGAGAACGTGGAGGTAGTTCAGGGCTCCCATGACAACACCACTAACATAGAAAATATGGTTTTAAACACTTCTAGTAATGAACAGATACAAAGATCATATAATGATAGTAATATAATCCAACAATATTTAGAAGCGAAAAAGAATTATGATAAACTACTAAAGAATATATATAATATAATTGAGTATATAACTGGAGATTTAAAAAAATCTAGCTCTGTTACAGGCTGCTGTGGTAAATGTAATGCTGGTTGTAATGGTTGTGAAAATAGGCTAAATCAATAGCCTATTTTTTGTTTCTCTTTCTAAAGTATAGGACACATGTTCTTATATATGGTATAATTATTATTAACATAGGATTTGGAGGGGAATGTATTGAGCTTAACACCAATGATGAAGCAATATTTCGAAATAAAAGAAAAATATAAAGATTCAATACTCTTCTTTAGATTAGGTGATTTCTATGAAATGTTCTTTGATGATGCGATTGTTGCTTCTAGGGAATTAGAAATTGCACTAACTGGTAGAGATTGTGGACAAAAAGAAAAAGCGCCAATGTGTGGAGTGCCATACCATTCAGCAGGTTCATATATAGCAAGGTTAATTGAAAAAGGATATAAGGTAGCAATCTGCGAGCAAGTAGAAGACCCTTCTAAGGCAATAGGTCTGGTTAAAAGAGATGTGGTTAGAGTTATAACCCCTGGTACTGTTATAGATCCTAATATGTTAGACGAAAAGAAAAATAATTATCTATGTTGTATCTTTTTAGATAAAACAGGTTATGGATTAGCATATGTTGATGTTTCTACTGGTGATTTTTTTACAACTGAAGTAGAGATAGAGAGTAGCAATATCATTGATTCGCTTTTTGATGAGTTAGGAAAAATAATGCCAACAGAAATAATATGTAACGACTATATTTATAGTAATGAAGCTATATCATCGAAAATGAGACTACGATTTGAATGCATGATAAATTCTTATCATGAATGGGCTTTTGACTTTAGTTTTGCTGATGAATCAATTAAAAGACAACTGTCGGTTGTTAGCCTAGATGGATTAGGGCTAAGAGATAAAAAATATTCAATAATTGCATCAGGGGCTTTAATTGAATACCTAAGAGAAATTCAAAAAATATCATTTAACCATATAAATAAGATTACTCAATATTCTTCTAATAACTATATGGTTCTAGATGTAAATACAAGAAGAAATCTTGAGCTTACTGAAACTATTAGGGGAAAAACCAAGAAAGGCTCATTACTTTGGGTGCTTGATAGTACATCTACAGCTATGGGAGGAAGATTACTAAAAAAGTGGATAGAGGAACCTCTTTTAGATAAATCAGATATAGAATATAGACTTAGTATGGTTGAATATTTAGTTGATAATATGATGATAATTAATGATATAAGAAGCTTATTAAAGGATGTTTATGATATAGAAAGGCTAATGTCAAAGATTATATACGGAACATGTAATGCAAGGGATTTAATTGCACTGAAGAATTCTATTAAAGTTTTTCCTCAAATC
>JBBAFY010000076.1:0-11202 GCA_041655135.1 Tissierellales bacterium | reverse complement strand
CGAAAAAGTAAATCATACTGTAAAGTGGCATATGATAGGCCATCTACAAAGCAATAAAGTAAAATATATTATTGATAAAGTTCATATGATACATTCATTAGATAGAATGAGTTTGGCTAAGGAAATACAAAGAAGAGCTGAAGAACATAATATTTTTGTAGATACGTTGATTCAAGTTAATATTGCTGAAGAAGACACAAAGTTTGGTTTAATAAAAGATGAAGTTATTCCATTTATTAAAGCAATAAAAGATTTTGAAAGAATAAGAATTAAAGGCTTAATGACAATAGCACCATATGCAGAAAATCCAGAAAATATTAGATTTGTTTTTAAAGATTTAAAGAAGCTATTTGATAATGTAAAAGAGCTTAGTATAGAAAATGTTGATATGAAATATCTTTCTATGGGTATGACAAATGATTATGAAATTGCATTAGAAGAAGGCGCAAATATAATACGTATAGGTACAGGAATTTTTGGAAAACGAATATATAAGGGGGATTAATAATGGCAGATATTGCAAATAAGTTTTTTAATAAGGTTAAGTACATAATTGGATTAGATGATATGGAGGAACTAGAGAACGAACAAGTTGAAAACAGTAAAGATATTGAGCAGGATTCTCAAAAAAATATGTATAGGCAAAATAAGATTTTAAATATTCACACAAATAATAATATAAAGCTAGTTGTTTATGAACCTTCAAAATATGAAGAAGCTCCAAGAATAGTGGAAGATTTAAAAAACAGAAAGATTGTTGTGATAAACCTAGAAGAAATTGAAGTCGAACCCAAAAAACAAATTTTTGATTTTTTGAATGGCTCAATCTATGCTTTAGATGGGAATATTCAAAAAGTTTCTAAGGACATATTTATTCTGGCGCCAAATAATGTAGAAATTGATGCGAGACTAAAAGAAGAATTGAAAAACAAAGGAATATTTCCTTGGCAAAAATAAATAGAGGTGATTAGTTTGAGTGTTTTAAAGATAGCTTTAGATAGAATAATCTATATCATAGAAACTCTAATTTTTATTAGAATCATTTTGTCTTTTATTGTAAGAGATAGAAGTAACACTATAGCTAATTTTATTTTTCAAGTTACTGAACCTATTTTATCACCATTCAGAGAACTTTTAAGAAAACTAAAAATTGATACAGGTATGATGGATTTTTCTCCCCTACTGGCTATTCTATTTCTATCTTTTATATCTAGAGCTATAAACGTGATTATATAATAGGACTATGATGATGATGATGATGATTGATAAAACTGCTTTAATGGAGCATGTTAATGATAGAGAACAGCAAATGGTTTTAAGAAAAGTGATGGATATGCTTGAAAGAGTAGTTAAATACTATTCCATAGAATATACAGATTTTCTTGATCCATACCAAAGAAAACTCTGCTATTCAATAATTAATAGATTTAAGGACCTTTCGTTTTTTGAAGAAGGTGGACTAGAAAATGCTGAAAAAAAATCTATTATATTGTATCCTGCATATTTAAGTAGAAATGAAATTGAATCACCTATACATGTACTTAGAGTTGATGGTAGCTTTAAGTTTAGAAAAGTTACTCATAGAGATTATTTAGGAGCAATAATGAGCCTAGGTATAAAAAGAGAAAAAATTGGAGACATTTTAATTCATGAGAATTATGGCAATATAGTAACCTTTAAGGAAATTGCTGACTGTATTAAATATAATTTAAATATGATTAACAAGGAATCTGTATCAATTACTGAGGTGGTCGCAACTGAATTAGTAGAAGTGGAAGAGGAGTTTGTTGAAAAGGTTTTAATTACATTTTCTTTTAGGCTAGATGTGTTTGTAAGCGCAATATGCAATCTCTCTAGGGAAAAAAGTTCTTCACTGATAAAAAACGGTTATGTAAGAGTAAATTGGCAGACCATAGATTTAGTTTCTAAGGAAGTACATGTAGATGACTTAATATCAATACGTGGTTATGGAAGAACTAAAATTAGCAAAGTTTTAGGTAAGACTAATAAAAACAGAAATAGAGTTCTAGTTAAAATAATTAGATAAAGGGGATGACATAAATATGCTTACACCACTTGACATACAAAATAAAGAGTTTAAAAGAGGGGTAAGAGGTTATAAAGAAACAGACGTAGATGCTTTTCTCGACGAGATAATGATAGATTACGAAAAAATTTATAAAGATAACATTGAACTTAAAGATAAAATATCAATGCTAAATGATCAAATTAAGCACTATAATCAAATAGAGGAAACACTAAAAAACACACTAGTTGTAGCTCAAAGCACTGCAGAAGAAGTTAAGGTTAATGCAAAGAAAAATGCAGAATTGATTATTAGGGAAGCAGAGGAAGATTCTAGAAAAATTATTGAAGAAGCTAGAAAGGAATCATTAAGAGTACGAGATGAATATGAAACACTTAAAAAGGATATGTTAGTATTTAAGACGAGATTTAAAACATTACTCCAATCTCAATTAGAGTCAATAAGTGATTACTATAATGATTTAGGAATAGATAAGAATAAGGAATAAGGATATGTGTTTTATTGCGTATCCTTTTATATTTACCTTTTACTTTTTTACTTGACACTTATAAATGTAACTATATAATGAAATAGGTAACTAGATAAAAATTAGAATTCATATACTTTAAACTGTATGCTTAAACTATATGTGAAATTATTATTACTTTTATGTTTTATGGAGGACTTTAAATGAACTTTTTTCTAATAAAAAATAAGCAAAATAGTAAAAAGATAATAGACTTAGGAGATGGTATAAAAATAGGAGGAAATAATTTTTCTATAATATCAGGTCCTTGTGCGGTTGAAAATGAAGAGCAAATTGAGTTAGCAGCAAAAGCCTTAAGTGGTATGGGTGTTAATATACTTAGGGGAGGAGCTTTTAAACCTAGGACTTCTCCATACACTTTTCAAGGATTAGGACTAGAGGGTTTAAAGCTACTAAAAAAAGCTGGTCAAAGAAATAACATGAAAGTTATTTCTGAAATAATGGATCCCAGAGACTTAAATACTTCATATGATTATGTTGACATATTTCAAATAGGGTCAAGAAATATGCATAATTACACTTTGCTAAAGGAAATAGGAAAATTTGATAAGCCAGTGTTATTAAAGAGAGGAATGGCAGCTACTTTAGAAGAGTGGTTAATGGCTGCTGAATATATAGCATCAGAAGGTAATGATAATATTATTCTCTGTGAAAGAGGCATCAGAACTTTTGAGACATATACAAGGAATACACTGGACTTGACTATAGTTCCAATAATTAAGGAATTGACGAATTTGCCCATTATTATAGACCCAAGCCATGGAACTGGAAGAAAGGAACTTGTTAGGCCAGTAACTAGAGCGGCAGTAGCCATAGGAGCAGATGGAGTCATGATTGAAACACATCCTAATCCTTGTGAAGCGTTATCTGATGGTAATCAATCTCTAGATTTTGATGAAATGAAAGAAGTAATATTCGATGTTGAGTCAATACAAAAATGTATATGTAAGTTAAATAACTAAACTAGCACAGTTGATTCCAATATTCCATAATATATAATAGCTAAAACATATTGATTTATGGTACAGAAGCATTAGTTGAATATTGGGGTTAAGTAAATGTATTTTAATAGAAATGTAGAAAATGCAGACTATTTATTGTTTTTTTTTATATTCTTAGTGCAAATATGGGGAGCAAAGTTTAAAAAAGATAATTTACTGTTTTTTTATGTGTTATTAGCTTTTTTTACCTAAAAAATATTGATTTGATTAAAAGGATTTGTTAGTTTTGAAAACCTCAATACTTAATAAAGCCTTTTAATTTTTTTTGAAATGTAATATAATGTAATATAATATATATACGAGTAATATACTATATATACCTGGTTATAAATTCATTCTTTTTTGGGAAGATTATTATAAGGGGGATTAATATGAGTGAAAACAAAGGAATAGAAAAAAGAATTGAGCAGTTAGCAGATAACCTTGAAAAAGCGAAAATACATGAATATGTGGATTTTGTAAATAATAAAAGAAGATTAATATATATTAACTTTTTAGGGGGCTTAGCTAGAGGTTTTGGGATGGCAATAGGATTTACTATATTAGGTGCTCTAGCAATATATTTTTTGCGAACAATAATTACTTGGAATGTTCCATTAATAGGTGATTTTATTGCTGAGATAGTTAGAATCGTACAAGAACGATTGTAGGAGGAGGAAATGAAAAAGCAAAAGCTAAATCATTTTAAAAATTTACTTAATAATGAAAAAAACGAACTACTTAAGACCTTAAGTTTAATGAATGAAAGTGAACCTAATGGCTCGATGAGAGAATACTTCAATGAACTATCTAGCTATGACAACCATCCAGCTGATTTAGGAACTGAAATGTTTATGATGTCACAAAATATGAGCTTAAAAAGTAGTCAATCTAGTATAGTAGATGAAATAGATGCCGCTTTAGAGAGAATTAAAAATGGTTTATATGGAGTTTGCAGAATTTGTGGAAAAAATATAGATGAGGATAGACTAGATGTAATACCTTATACCAGTGTATGTATTAAATGTTCAGATAAAGAGGTGCCTTTAGTTAAGAAAATAAGCTATCGTCCTCAAGAGGAGGAAAACATCCAATTTCCCTTTGGGAGCTCTAATAACGATAATTCTGTTGAGAGTAAAGTTGGATTTGATGGAGAGGATAGCCTTCAATCTGTTATGAAATTTAATGATGTTGAAAGAGACCCTTCATTTTCAACAGGTGATAATCAGGGGTTGTTTGATGATATGGAGCATGGTTTAGTTGAAGAGGTTGAAGGCATAACAGAAGAATATTATAAGGAACAATATAATAATAAAGAAAAAGACTTTTCTGACGATTAAAGGGCTAGATAAAAATCTAGCTTTTTCTAATGTCTATAGTAGTTTTTTTAGCTTAATGTTGTAAAAGTGAGTCTTTTAATTTAAAATAGTAGTATATCATTTTAGGAGGTAGCTAATGCTATACGCAGCAATAAGTTTAATAGTGCTTTTATTAGATCAAGCATCAAAATTCTATGCAGTAAAACTACTTAAAGAAAATTCTCCAATAGTTATTTTAGATAATTTTTTACAGTTGACATATGTAGAAAATTTTGGAGCAGCTTTTGGTATATTACAGAATAAGAAGATTTTTTTTATAGTTATAACAACTATAGTAGTAGTAGGAATCATTTTTTATATGAAATCAAATATTAGTCTTACTTCTTCCATGAAGGTAGCTTTAGCTTTAGTAATTGGAGGAGCTATAGGGAATCTATTAGATAGAATAAGACTAGGCTATGTAGTTGATTTCATTGATTTTAAGTTTTGGGGGCTTTATGATTTTCCCGTATTCAATATTGCAGACAGTTCAATTGTAATAGCCACAATTGCAATATGTTATTTAGTGATTTTTAACAAATATGAAATTTAGAAAGAGTGTTGTTATGGAGTTATTAGAAATATTTGTTGATGAAGAGGACAATGAAAGAATAGACTTATATCTATCTCAAGAGTTAAGTAAATTTTCACGATCCTATATTCAAAAGCTCATTAAAGATGAATTAGTTAAGGTAAATAATAAAGTGGTGAAGTCTAAATATGTAGTATCTGAGGGTGATTACATACAAGTAACTTTACCAGAGCCCAAAAATTTAGAGGTTGCACCTGAAAACATACCTATAGAGATTGTTTATGAGGATGATGATCTAGCTATTGTAAATAAGCCTCAAGGGATGGTTGTTCATCCGGCACCGGGGAATTATAGCGGAACATTAGTAAATGCTCTTTTATATCATTTAAGTAATTTATCGAGTATTAATGGTGTAATTAGGCCAGGCATTGTACATAGAATAGATAAGGATACATCAGGGTTGTTAATGGTTGCAAAAAACAACTTATCCCACGAAGAGTTGTCAAAACAATTAAAGGCTCATACTATCAATAGAATTTATAATACACTTGTAGATGGTAATATCAAAGAAGATATAGGAATAATTAAGGCGCCAATAGGAAGGCATCCAGTTGATAGAAAGAAGATGACTGTAACAAATACTAACAGTAGAGAAGCAACTACTCACTTTAGAGTTCTTGAGAGATTTGGTCAATATACTCTAATTGAGGCTAAACTTGAAACTGGTAGAACTCATCAAATAAGGGTACATATGTCATTTATAAATCATCCTGTGACTGGTGACCCAGTTTACGGTGGAAAAAATCAAAGGTTTAAAAGTAAGGGGCAACTATTACATGCAAAATCTATAGGCTTTATTCATCCTAGGACTAAGGAATACATAGAATTTGACTCTTCATTACCAGAATATTTTACTAGGATAATTAATGTTTTAAAGGATAGCTAATCTAGGAATAATAAAAGTTAGACTAGGATAACAAGAAACTCCAGTTTTGAACTGGAGTTTCTTTAAACTAATCTATTTTTACTATCTTGTTTATCAAATCTTTTTCTGGAGTAACATAAATAGTATTATAAAAATCATATATAACCATGCCTGGCTTGGCGCTACTGGGCTTCTTAACATTTTTTCTCTCAGTATAATCAACAGGAACATTGCTAGATAATTTAGCTTTACTATGATAAGCTGCAAGGATTGCAGATTCTACTATAGTAGTTTCTGAAACATGACCATTCTTACTTTTTATTATTACATGAGAGCCAGGAATATTCTTAGTATGCATCCAGGTATCTTCTTTACTAGAAAGCTTTAAGGTAAGATAGTCATTTTGCTTATTATTTTTGCCAACAAAAATATCGTAGCCATCTGAAGATATAAAATGATGTGGTGATGAGGTTACTTCTTTCTCTTTTACTTTCTTCTTAGTTTTTAATGAGGATTTTTTTACATATCCCTCATCAATCAATTCCTCTCTTATTTCTTCTACTTCTTTTAGCTCTGTGCAATTATCAAGACTAATTAATATATTATCTAAATAATCTATTTCCTCTTGAGTTTTTATAATTTGTTCACTAACAAGTTGGTATGCACTCTTCAACTTATTATATTTTTTATAATACTTTTGAGCATTTTGAATGGGAGATAGTCTAGAATCTAGATTTATTTCTACTTTTTCTAGGTCTTCTTTATAAAAGTTTTCTAGTATTACTGATGGTTGCTTTTCTTCAATCCTATGCAGATTTGCTGTCAATAGGTCTCCATATATCTTAAATATTTCTCTTTTTTCAGCCTCTAATAGCTCTTCCTTTTGTTTTACAAACTTATTAATGGTTCTATCAAGCTTTACTGAGATAGATTTTCTTAAATCTAATGATTTATGTTTAATTCTATTTGCTTTATCCCTAATAATATAGAAATCTTCTAATAAGTCATTTATCGAAGAAAAATGATTCTTTGGTAGTGTTCCATATTGAAGTATATTAATAGCTGAGAAAGCTAAGACCTCATTCTTATCTTCATTCATCACTATAGTGGGCGAAAAATTATTGTCATTTATGTTGTCATAAAAATCTTTAAATGCAATATAAAGATTATTAATGTCTTCTTGTTGTAACTGACTAACAATCATATCTGTATCCACATTAGCCTTATAACAGATTTCTCTAGACAATAGAGGGCTCAATCCAATAATATTTCCGTATAGTAATTTATATATAGCAATTCCATTTCTGGATTTTTCTATAAAATCAATAAAATCTTCTTTTGATAAATTAGTAGGAGACAATTTTCCTTGTGAAGGAGGATTATTATAAACTAGTCCAGGTAAAACTTGTCTAACACTACTTACAGATACAGGAATACGTTTTATAGAATCAATAATTTTATTTGTATTACTATCGATAAATATTATATTACTATGCTTACCCATTAATTCAACGATTAAGGTTTTAGTCGACAATACACCAAGTTCATCTAGGCTTTGTATATCAATGCTTAGAACTCTATCCATAGAATGTTGATATATATCCAATATTTTACCATTTTGCACATGTTTTCTAAGCAGCATGCAAAACATAGGTGGTGTCATTGGATTTGTTTTTGTATCTTTAGTTAGATAAATTCTAGGATTACTACTATTTGCAGAGATAAGCAACTTATAATTTCTACTATTATTTCTTGCGATTAGAATTATTTCATCATTCTCAGGTTGATATATTTTTTCTATTCGTCCATTTTTTAATAGGCTAGTAAGTTCAAAAGCTAGGGATTTCATTACTATTCCGTCAAAAGACATAATTATTCCTCCAAATACGTTTTAATAAAGTATATCACTTTTTACTCACCATAGAAAAGAAAATAATGTCTAAAGTATAATATTTTAGGAATTAATTCAAAAGATTTGTAACGATGAAAATATTAAGATTCTGTAACATTATGAAGGGCTGGAGATAATAAAGTCAAATTATATAGATGGTCGATAAAACTTATAATGTATTCATAAACAATATATGATCAAAACTAGACTATATATTGATTTTACTTGACTCAATACATTGACACAAGTGTATTTTATGATAAAATTGATTATAATAGCTTAGGAGGGATGAGTAACTTGATTAAGAGTATGACAGGATTTGGTAGAGGGGATATGAATGATGGCTTAAGAAATTTTACTGTAGAGATTAAGTCCGTAAATCATCGATATAATGATACTCTTGTAAAAATGCCTAAACATATCGGGTATCTTGAAGAAAATATAAAGAAAAAAATTAGGAGTGTTATTAGTAGAGGAAGAGTTGAAGTATATATTAATTTAGAGTATGTTGGAGACGGAGATATAGAGGTAAATGTAGACCTACATCTAGCTAAGTCATACAAAAATGCAATAGACCTATTATGTAAAGAAGTTGGATTAAATAATGATGTTTCTGTAGAGTTATTTGCAAAGTTTCCTGACATAATAAAAACTAAGAAAAAGGAAGAAGACGAAGACGAAATTTGGTTATGTTTAGGTAAGGCAGTTGACGGAGCACTAAGTAACCTGATATCTATGAGAGCAGAAGAAGGACAGGAACTATTAAGCAATATTAAATCAAAACTTCAAAATATAAGCGAGATTATAAAACAAATTGAAAACAGAGCACCATTAGTAGTATTAGAATATAAAGAAAAAATTTGTACTAGGATTAAAGATTTATTAGATGATAAGTTTGAAATAGATGAAAGCAAACTAGCTAATGAAGTAGCTTTTTATGCTGACAAGAGTAGTATTGACGAGGAAATTGTCAGACTTTATAGCCATATAAGCCAATTCTTTGATACATTAGATTCAGATGAAGATTCTGTGGGTAGAAAATTAGATTTTTTAGTACAAGAAATGAATCGTGAAGTTAATACAATTGGATCAAAAGTAGGCGATATAGTTGTTACTAATTTAGTAGTTGAATTAAAGAGTGAAATGGAAAAGATTAGAGAACAAATCCAAAACATTGAATAATAAAATTGAAGGGGGAAGTTCATGAGCATTAAGTTGATAAATATAGGTTTTGGGAATATAGTATCAGCTAATAGAATTATAGCTGTAGTTAGTCCAGAATCGGCACCTATAAAAAGAATAATTCAAGAAGCTAGAGAAAGAGGTATGCTTATTGATGCTACATATGGCAGAAGAACGAGAGCTACAATCATTACTGATAGTGACCATATAATACTGTCTGCAGTACAACCAGAAACAGTTGCACATAGACTTAATGTTAAAGATAATAATGAAGTTGAATAATTTTTGATTACGAAAAGAGGAGAGCTACATGGGAAATGGATTGCTTATTGTGATTTCAGGTCCATCAGGTGTAGGCAAAGGGACTGTATGTAAAAGCCTACTCAATGATAATGATAAGATTAGTTTATCAGTATCTGCAACTACAAGGGAGGCAAGAAAAGGCGAGATAGATAAGATAAGTTATTTCTTTATTAATAAGGAAGAGTTTGAATATATGGTAGAAAAAAAGGAGTTCCTAGAACATGCATATGTACATGGTAACTATTATGGCACTCCACGGAAATACGTATTAGAAAAGATTGAAAAAGGGCAAGATGTCTTACTAGAAATTGATATACAAGGAGCATTAAAAGTAAAAGATATTTTCCCTGAAGGAGTACTTATTTTTATAATGCCACCTTCAATGGAAGAATTAAAGAAGAGAATTATTAATAGGGGAACAGAGTCGAATGAAGTAATTGCAAAAAGGCTAAAAGCTGCTCTTATGGAGATTGATTATGTGTATAAATATGATTATGTAGTACTCAATGATGATATAGAATCAACAGTCAATAAAATCAGATCTATAATTGATGCAGAAAAATGTAAAGTTAACAGACAAAAAGATATTATAAAAAAGATATAGGAGGTTTTTTATGTTATACCCTTCAATTAACGATTTATTGAAAAATGTAGATAGTAGATATACCTTAGTTTTATTAGTTTCAAAGAGAGCTAGACAAATTGTTGAAGGCTCTGAGTCTTTAGTGGAACCACTATCAAACAAGCCTGTGTCTGTTGCAGTGCAAGAGGTTTCAGAGCATAAGGTTACTTATACGAGGCCATAAAAAATTATATGATAAGTGACGTGGGGTGCATAGGATGCTTAGTGGAAAGAACATAGTAATTGGGGTCTCAGGTGGTATTGCTGTATATAAGGCTGTTGACGTGGTTAGTAGATTGAAAAAATTGAATGCTAATGTAGATATCATAATGACTAAATCTGCAGCGGAATTCGTGACGCCTTTAACATTTCAATCCATATCACAGAATCCTGTTACTGTAAACATATTTAATGAACCAAAACAATGGGAGATTGAACATATTTCTTTAGCTAAAAAAGCAGATGTTTTTTTAGTAGCTCCTGCTACAGCAAATATTATTGGCAAGGTAGCCAATGGTATAGCAGATGACATGCTAAGTACTACTATAATGGCAACAAGAGCGAAGGTAATTTTTGCTCCAGCCATGAATACAAATATGTATAATAACATTATATTTAGAGATAACATGAGTAAACTAAAAGACTATGGTTATGAATTTATTAAACCTGGGTCAGGCAGGTTAGCCTGTGGAGATGTGGGCGAAGGAAAGATGGCAGAACCTAGCGATATAGTTGATTATTTAATCAATTCACTTACTGACACCCAGCTTAAGGGAAAAAAAATTATAATAACGGCTGGACCTACAATAGAACCCCTTGATCCGGTAAGATATATG
>JBBAFY010000075.1:0-11228 GCA_041655135.1 Tissierellales bacterium | reverse complement strand
GCAGCTATTCAGGCTGGAGTCCTTAGTGGAGAAGTTAAAGACTTATTGTTACTTGATGTTACACCACTATCATTAGGGATTGAGACATTAGGTGGAGTATTCACTAAACTAATAGAGAGAAATACGACAATACCTACAAAGAAAAGCCAAGTTTTCTCTACAGCTGCTGATAGCCAAACTGCAGTGGATATACATGTACTACAAGGAGAAAGACAAATGGCTAATGGAAATATTACATTAGGAAGATTCCAGTTAACAGGTATTCCACCAGCTCCAAGGGGAGTACCACAGATAGAAGTTGCTTTTGATATAGATGCAAATGGTATAGTTAATGTGTCAGCTAAGGATTTAGGAACAGGAAAAGAGCAAAAGATAACTATAACTGCTTCAACTAACTTATCAGAAGATGAGATTCAAAGAAAAGTTAAAGAAGCTGAACAATTTGCAGAAGAGGACAAAAAGAATAAAGATAGTATAGAAATCAAAAATAATGCAGATTCACTAGTATACCAAACAGAAAAAACACTTAAAGATCTTGAAGGAAAAATAGATGATAATGAAAAGACAACAGTTCAAAGTAAGTTAGATGAACTAAAGAACGCTCTTGAAGGAACTGATACAGAAATTATTAAAAAGAAGACTGAGGAACTTACAACAGAATTCCATGCAATATCTCAAAAATTATATGAGCAGACTTCACAACAAGGGGCTCAAGAAGAGCCAGAACAAGGCAACAACCAAGATGATAATGTAGTAGATGCGGATTATGAGGTAGTAGACGACGACAAATAATTGTATAAAAGCTAAGTCCTTATGGATTTAGCTTTTATATTGGATGTTGACATATTATTAGAAATAAATTAAACTAATAATCGTTTATAGTAATAATGCAATACCCCAATAGAAGGTGGTGAAACATTGAGTAAAAGAGATTATTATGAAGTGTTAAATATTAATAAAGATGCAACAGAGCAGGATATTAAAAGAGCCTTTAGGCAATTAGCAAAAAAATACCATCCCGACTTAAACCCTGATAATAAAGAGGCAGAACAGAAGTTTAAAGAAGTAAATGAAGCATATGAGATATTAAGTGACCCTGACAAGAAGGTTAGGTATGATAGATTTGGTCACGAAGGAGTAAACGGCCAAGCTGGTGGCTTTAGTCAAGGCTCTGGAGGCTTTGGAGATATCTTTGAAGATATTTTTGATATGTTTGGTGGTGGTTTTTCTGGTAGTAGCAGAAAAAATGCACCTCGTAAAGGACCTGATATTAAATACAGATTAGATATTGAGTTTGAAGAAGCTGCATTTGGAGTTGATAAAGAAGTTGAATACACTAGGACAGAAGATTGTTCAAAATGTAGTGGCACAGGAGCAGAGCCAGGAACTAATAAATCTAGATGTCCAAAATGTAATGGCGCTGGAGAAGTAAAATATGCTCAATCTACTCCTTTTGGTCAGTTTGTTAGAGTAGGAGCTTGTGAAAATTGTAATGGTTCAGGAGAAATAATTGATAAACCATGCAGTAAATGTAATGGTTCAGGAAAAGAAAGAAAAGCTAAGAAAATTAGTATAAAGATTCCAGCAGGTGTTGATACTGGTTCTGTTATTCCACTTAGAGGAGAAGGGGAGGCAGGAGAAAAAGGAGGACCTTATGGTGATTTGTATTTTTATATTAATGTAAAACCTCATAAGGTATTCAAGAGAGAAGGAAATGATATTTTTTGTGATATACCTATATCTTTTGTGCAAGCAACACTTGGAGCCGAAATAGAGTTTCCTTCACTTGAAGATAGTATTAAGCACATAGTGCCAGAAGGAACTCAAACAGATACAGTATTTAAATTTAAGGGCAAGGGCATACCTAATGTAAGAGGTTATGGAAGAGGAGATCAGTACGTTAAGGTTGTAGTTCAAGTTCCAACAAAATTAGATGATAAACAAAAAGAAATATTGAAACAATTTGCTGTAGAAAGCGGAGAAAATATTTATGAGCACAAAAAAGGTTTTTTTGATAAGGTTAAGGATGCTTTTACAGGATAATAATCACTCCATTTTTATGGAGTGATTATTATGTATGTAACTGTAAACCTTTGTGTTATTTCTAACATATAGGGTATAATATTTTTGAATACTATGTATAGGAGATGTGAAAGATATGAAATGGATCGAAGTACAAGTAAAGACCACTACTGAGGCGGTGGAAGCTGTTTCGGGCATATTATATGATGTAGGAGCAGGAGGCTTATCAATTGAAGATCCGAACGATATTATTTTGCATGCCAAGAGTAATGAACACTGGGATTACATAGATACAAGCTTATTAGAGCAACAGTTTGAAGGAGTAATACTAAAAGCATATTTTCCTGAAAGTGAAGATTTAATAGATAAGATAGAGTTAATTAGACAAAATGTTGAAAAAATTCCTCAATACAATTTAGATAAAGGGCTTGGTGAAGTAACTATATCAGAAGTATATGAGAAGGATTGGGCAGAAGCTTGGAAAAAATACTACAAACCTAAAAAAATAGGTGAAAGAATAGTGATAAAACCTTCATGGGAAGAATATGAGAAAGATGAAAGTAATATAGTAATTGAGCTTGATCCAGGGATGGCTTTTGGTACAGGAACTCATGAAACCACCATATTGTGTATTAGACAACTGGAGAAATACATTAATTCTGGACAGACTGTTTTCGACCTAGGATGTGGAAGTGGGATTTTATCTATAACAGCTGCAAAATTAGGAGCTGAAAGGGTTATAGCTGTAGACTTAGACGAATTAGCTATTAAGATTACTAAAGAAAATTCTAAATTAAATCATGTTGAAAATATCGTAGATGTTAGACATGGAAATTTATTAGATGTAGTTAATGAAGAGTCTGATATTATTGTTGCAAATATAATAGCCGAGGTTATTGTTGTATTAACTAAGGATGTTACTAAATTCTTGAAAAAGGGTGGAATTCTTATTACATCCGGAATAATACATGAAAAGGTAAACATGGTTAAAGAAGCAATGATATTAGAGGGCTTAGAAATAATTGAAACTATAACCTTAGGCGAATGGGATAGTGTAGTAGCTAGGTTGGGTGAATAGAAATATGCATAGATTCTTTATTAATAATGAAAATATTCAAGATAATAAGATTATTGTTATAGGTGAGGATGTAAAACACATTAAAAATGTTTTGAGACTTACTGAAGGTGACACTATATCTTTATGCGATAAACAGGGAACAGATTACATTGTAGAAATTTGTGATTTATTAAAAGAAAAAATAATTTGTAGCATTTTAGAAACTAAATTGTCAAGTACAGAGCCTCCCATTGAAGTAATATTGTATCAGGGAGTTCCTAAATCTACAAAAATGGATTTGATAATACAAAAATCTACAGAGCTAGGAGTAGCAAAGATTGTTCCAGTCATTACTGATAGAACTATAGTGAAAATACAAGATAGAAAAAAGGAAGAGAAGAAGCTTGAAAGATGGAATAAAATTACTGAAGAAGCTGCCAAGCAAAGTAAAAGAAGTCTAATTCCAGAGGTTTCTGAGATACTTACTTTTGAAGAGATGCTAATAGCTTTAAAGAATGATGGACTCACAATAGTTCCCTATGAAAATGAAAAAAACAAAGGTATTAAAGAAGTATTAAAGGATAAAGTATGCAAAAAAGTAAATATTATAATTGGACCAGAAGGTGGATTTGAAGATAAAGAGATAGAGGCATTACAGACAATTGGCTCTAACATAGTATCTCTAGGACCGAGGATATTGAGGACAGAAACAGCAGGATTTATTACATCTGCAATAGTACTATATGAGTTAGGAGATTTAGGAGTGAGTTATAATGAATAAAGCAACTTTTCATACTCTAGGGTGTAAAGTAAATCAATACGAAACTGAAGCAATGTCTGAGCTTTTTGAAAGAGCTGGATATGAAATAGTGAATGAAGATGAGACCGCAGATGTTTATGTAATTAATACTTGTACAATTACAAGCCTTGGAGATAGAAAGTCTAGACAGTTTATTAGGCGTGCAAAAAATAAGAATCCAGAGGCTGTCATTGCTGTTGTAGGATGCTATGCTCAGACAGCACCAGAAGAAGTGATGGGCATAGACGAGGTAGATATAGTCATAGGTACTCAAGACAGGAATAGAATTGTTGAACTTAGCCAGCAGGTAATAGCCAATAGAGAAAAAATCAATATTGTAACTGATATAATGAATCAACATGAATTTGAAGAGATGAAGATTGAGAGTATTGATGGAAAAACTAGAGCTTTCTTAAAAGTTCAAGAAGGTTGTAATCAATTCTGTTCATATTGCATAATACCTTATGCACGTGGTCCAATAAGGAGCAGAAAAGCAGATGCAGTTATATCAGAGGTGGAGAAGCTTTCGAAAAATGGCTTTAAAGAGGTTGTATTAACAGGTATACACGTAGCTTCATATGGTAAAGATATTGGAGAAATCAGGCTAATAGACCTTATTGAAAAAGTACATCAGGTTTCTGGAATAGAAAGAATTAGGTTAAGCTCCATAGAACCTACAATTATAAACAAGGATTTTTTAGACAGACTAATTAAGCTTCCAAATGTGTGCGACCATTTTCACCTTTCTTTACAAAGTGGAAGCGATTCTGTTTTAAAGAGAATGAATAGAAAATATAAAACTGAGGAATACAGAAATATTGTAGAGTTAATAAGAAAATATATGCCCAATGTTGGCATTACTACTGACATAATAGTGGGTTTTCCTGGAGAATCAGAGGAAGAATTTCTTGAGACATGTAAATTTGTAGACGATATAGGTTTTTCTAGAATACATGTATTCCCTTATTCCCCTAGAAAGGGCACTCCTGCATCAAAACATAAGAACCAAATTTCAGGAGATACAAAGCATCAAAGAAGCAAAGAACTGATTAAGATAGGTGAATATAATACCATAAGATTTAACAGTAAATTTATTGGTGCTGATCTAAATGTTTTGTTTGAAGAGCAATCAAAATCAAATAAAGAATTCTTAGAAGGCTACACAACAAATTATATTAGAGTTTTATCCCAAGGAGACTCATCCTTAGAAGGCAAGATATTGCCTGTAAAACTTGAAAGAATACAAGGCGATAATTTGATTGGAAAATTACTTACGTAAGAAGGATTTTTTTGCTAATCTGTTGAATAGTAATATGTAGTAATGTAGAAGGAGGTGAAACGGGTGTCTGAATGCATTTTTTGTAAAATTGCTAGTGGTGATATACAAGCAAATGTAACATATGAAGATGATAAAATAATTGCTTTTAAGGATTCAAACCCGCAATCTCCTATCCATGTTTTGATTATACCCAAGGAACATATACCTTCTGCAAACTATATAGATGAAAACAATTCTGATATAATAGGTGAAATTTTTGTTCTGATAAATAAGATAGCAAAAGAGATGGGATTAGATAAGCAAGGCTATAGAATAGTTAATAATTGTGGAGAATTTGGTGGTCAGAGCGTAGACCATATACATTTTCATTTATTGGGAGGGAGACAATTACAGTGGCCACCAGGCTAAAAATTGGGTTGCATAATTCTGATATATAATGTATAATAATCTAGTGCCGAATTCCACTTACTGCATATAGTATAGTAAGGGCCTGTTGTAGTGGTTGAGGGGAGGGAGAACGAATGTCAGAAATCAAAGTCGGGGAAAATGAATCATTAGATAATGCTCTAAAAAGATTTAAGAGACAATGTGCTAGATCTGGTGTATTAGCAGAAGTTAGGAAAAGAGAGCATTATGAAAAACCAAGTGTAAGACGTAAGAAAAAATCAGAGGCTGCAAGAAGAAAGAATACAAGAACAAGATAAGAGGTGAAACATATGTCCCTAAAGGTTAGACTAATGGAAGAATTAAAAATTTCTATGAAAAACGGGGATAAACTTAGAAAAAATGTTATCACAATGGTAAGAGCAGCTATTAAGCAAATAGAAGTTGATAGTAGAATTGAATTAAATGATGAAGCCATTATTGACGTTATCTCAAAACAGGTGAAACAGAAAAAGGATGCTATTGAAGACTTTGAAAAAGGTCAAAGGCAGGATTTAGTGGAATTAACAAAAAATGAAATTGACATACTGTTAAATTACTTACCCCAGCAATTAACTGAGTCTGAGTTAGATGAAATAGTTAAAGCAGCTATTCAAGAAGTAGGAGCTATTTCAATTAAAGATATGGGCAAGATAATGTCAAATGTTATGCCTAAGATAAAAGGTAGAGCAGACGGCAGCATGGTGAATAGTATAGTAAAGCAATATTTGAAATAGATGAAAGCCTGAACATAAAAGTGTTCGGGCTTTCTTTTGTGTGACCTAATCCTTTATTAGTATGATTTTTTCCAGAAATCCATGATAGATTAAACCTATGTCAGTACTAAATTTATAGAGGGTAATTTAGCAAATAAGTTTTGTTGTGAGATTTAAAACATGTTTTTAATTATTATCTTCATGAGGATGTCTGTAATTACCAAGTCCTTACTATTGTTATAATATTTTAGAAGTGTTATAATTTTTAGAACAATCAGAATTCATAAGGGGGATAGGCTGTGGCAAAGAAAATTTTTATAATTTTAACTATAATTTTAACTATAATTAATCTCCCTCCCTCTTATGAGGATACTTTTTCACAATCAAATGTCGTCCTTAGAGCAATAAGAAAAAATGAAGACTTTTTTGTACAGATATTAGCGCCTTTAGATGTAAAGACAATAAAAGTTGAGATTGTATCTGAGAACGGTGCTGTTAAAAGCATTATATACAAGGATTACTATGGAATTAGAAGCTATCCTAGAAAAAAATATAATGAATTTATAATTTCTAATAGAAAAAATGATATTCTTGATGGTGATATTATAAAGGTTTTTTATAAGGCAACAATTATTGCTGAAGGTACTATATCTTCTATACCTTATATTACTATAGTAAGCAATGAAAATATTATAAACGAAGAAAGCAAGTTAATTAGGATAGCAACTTATAATATACATCGTGGTAGGGACAAGACTGGATATTCTAACCTTAAGGAAATTGGAGAATTTATAAAGTATTATGACATTGACATAATAGGTTTACAAGAAGTGGATAAGAATGTGCCCAGAACAAATTTTGAAGACCAGCTTAAAAAACTAGCAGACAAGCTTTCTATGTATTATTATTTTGGCTCAAATAAAAGCTTTTTAAAAGGGGAATATGGGAATGGTATATTAAGCAAATATCCCTTGCTAAATCCTGAGAATATTTTATTGCAGGGGAAAGAGGCAAGAGGATTATTGAAAACCACTATTTTGATTGGACAAAACAAAAAATTGAACTTTATGGTGACACACTTAGGTCTAGACGTTGATGAAAGACAAAAACAATTTAATAATTTATCAGATTATATAGATATTTATGAGGAAGATTTAATATTAGTCGGAGATTTTAATGTAACTGATATTGACCCTAATATTTTAAGCATTCAGCAGAAGCTTAATGATATAGGAGAAAAAACCATGCATAGGAATGTAAATACACTGAATATTTTTAGAAACGAATACAGAATAGATTATGTATTTGCAAGTAAGTCCATGGGAGTTAAAAAATACAATGTAGAAAAAGTACAATATTCAGATCATTTTCCAGTAATTGTAGAAATAGAGTATTAGAATAAATTTTGATTAAGAGTATGCTTTAGAAGCCTACTCTTTTTGTTGCTTATTTTAAAGTAAGGTGCTATTGCTATTTACTTATTATTAAGAATACATATATTTTAAAGCGCATAGATTTATATATGGAGGAGGATTACTGTGAAAAAAAAGATTGATGATATGAAAAAAAATTTCTCAGAAATACTTGAACTTCCTAAGGAGATTATGTTGGACTTTCCAAAGATTACCTTTATAGGAAATCTTCAATTATATATAGAAAATCATAAAGGGATTATAGAATATGGGAGTTTAAGGATTAGAGTAAATACTAATGCTGGAATATTAAGAGTAGTCGGAAAAAATATGGTGATAAAGACTATAGTTATGGAAGAAATAGTAATAGTTGGTGAAATAGACTCATTAGAATTTACATAATAGGGGGTGAAACCTTGTTGGTTATTCGTATATGGAATTATTTTAGAGGATATGTTATTATAAAAATTGAAGGGTTTACTTTAGAAAAATTTATAAATTTAGCTATATCCAAAAATATTATTTTATGGGATATTACTAGAGTAGACTATACTACTCTAAGTGCAAAGGTCAGTACAGCTGGTTTTAAAGAGTTAAGAGATGTTGTCCAAAAGGTAGGTTGCAGAGTAAATGTAATAGAAAAAAAAGGATATCCATTTCTTGTTAGTAAGTTTAAGTATAGGAAAATGCTTTTTATTGGTGCAATACTATCAATAAGCTTAGTTATTTTTTTAACCTCTTTTATTTGGAGTATAGATGTAATTGGAAATGAGAGAATAAAAGATGAAGAAATAATCAAAGTATTGCAATCCTTAGAAATTAGTGAAGGTATTAGGAAAAGTACTGCAAAAAAAGCGGATATTAGTAACACATTATTATTAAGTATTCAGGAACTATCATTTGCAAATATTGAAATACGTGGTACTAAAATGATTATAGAGGTTAGAGAAAGGTCTTTAGCAAAGATAGAAATAGAAAAAGATGTGCCTTGTAATATTGTGGCCTTAAGAAAAGCCGTTATAGAAAAGATAATAGTTAAAAATGGAAGGGCTTTAGTTGATAAAGGCGAAATTGTAAATGAAGGTCAGGTTTTAATATCTGGAACCATAAATAATGAGAATTCTGATTTTCCTCTTTTAGTACATTCCCAGGGTAACATATTAGCAAGAACTAAGTATAATCAAATAATTGAAGAGCCAATAATTAAGACAATTGATGAAGAGACAGGTGAGGTTTTCACCACAAAAGAAATTGTAATTGGGAAAAAAAGAATTCAGTTAATGAATGGAGAAATACCCTTTAAGAGCTACCTAGAAGAAAAGAAAATAAAGGAAATTGGTGATTTAGGGTTAATAAGACTGCCAGTTGTGACAATCCAACACACTTATAAGGAAGTGAAAAGGATAATAATAAAACAAGACATTGATGCCTTAAAACATACTACGGCTGTACAGGGAACACAGGAGTTAATGTCTAGAATTCCTTCTGAATCAAGTGTAGTTTCTAAAGACGTTAGATATATGGTTGAAGAGCAAGTGCTAATTACAGAAGTAATTATTGAAGTGATTGAAGATATAGGAGTAAAAGAAAAATTGACTAATACACATTAATTTAGGAGGACTTATATTGGAGAGAGAGACGCAGGAAAGAAGAGTAAGCATAAATAAAAATGATTATATACAAGAACTCTTCGGAAACTTTGATGAGAATATAAAATTAATTGAAAGAGAATTTGATGTAGATATTGTATCAAGAGAAGGTAAAATAAGAATTTTAGGTGAGGAACATAGAATTATTCTTACTGAAAAATTAATTAATAGTCTTCTTGAGATAATTGAAAAACAAGGAAATATAACAAAGCAAGAAATTATTTATGCTATTCAGCTTGTTTTAGAGGGACAAGAAGAGACTTTAAAAGAATTATTGGATCAAACTGTTTGTATAACTGCAGCAGGTAAATCTATTAAGCCGAAGACAGTTGGACAAAAGATATATATAAATTCTATTAGGGAAAATGACATAGTATTTGGTATAGGACCAGCGGGTACAGGAAAGACCTATTTAGCTATGGCCATGGCTGTTGCCGCTTTTAAGAATAAAGAAGTCAATAGAATAATATTGACTAGACCTGCTGTAGAAGCAGGAGAAAGTCTAGGATTCCTTCCAGGTGATTTACAGGAAAAAGTAGATCCGTATTTAAGACCATTATATGATGCATTATACGATATACTTGGACCAGAAGTATATGCTAAGTATATGGAAAGAGGATTAATTGAGGTTGCTCCTTTAGCCTATATGAGAGGGAGAACACTAGATGCTTCTTTTGTAATACTTGATGAAGCTCAAAATACTACAAACGAACAAATGAAGATGTTTCTTACAAGATTAGGTTTTGGCTCAAAGGCAATAATAACAGGCGATATTACTCAGATAGATTTACCAAGAGGAAAAAACTCTGGATTAAAGCAGGTAACAAATGTATTAAATAATATTAAAGGTATTGATTTTGTATATTTAACTAAGAAGGATGTTGTTAGGCACCAACTTGTACAGAGGATTATTGAAGCTTATGAAAAATATGACATTAATGAAGACACAAAATAAGAGAAGAGCGGGAGGGGTTTTATGGTTTCTAATAATAAAAAAGAGGACAAACTACAAAAAAAACATGTATTAGCTATCTTTAATAAAATCATTGTAAAGCAAGTAATATTAGCTATTGTTTTTACAATAACTATGTATTTTATAGTGGGAAGCAGCATGGCACCTGAAAGAGTAGTAGTTAAAATAGGAGACTTAGCCCCTGATGATATTAGAGCAACAAAGGAAATGATAGATGAAATAAAGACTGACCAACTAAAAGAAGAGGCAATAGAGAAAATTGATACTATATACAGTGTTGAAACCTCAGTTCAGGTGAAGATTAAGAATGATATAAATAGATTCTTTATAATTTTAAAAGAAATTAGAAGCATGGAAGACGAGACCCACGCTAATAGAATGGAACATTTTCAGAAAAGGTCCAATATTAACCTTGATATTGAAGAATATAGCATTGCTTTGTCAATTTCTGATGATGCTTTGGGAACCTTAGAGAACAATGTTCAGGACATGGTAAGTCAAGTTATGGGTATGGGAATACTTGAAGAAGAAATTGAATCTAAAAAAATAAGCATATCTAGAAGCTTTGAGGAGTTAGAATATCTATCTGAAAATGTAAAGACTTTAGGAATAAGTATTATAGAAAAAACTATGCAGCCCAATAAGTTTGTGGATGTGGATACCACTTTTCAAAAAAGACAAGAAGCTTCAGATCAAGTAGCACCTGTAGTTATCAAAGAGGGACAAATAATAGTTGAAAAGAAACAGTTAGTGGATGAAAGGATTTTTTCTTTAGTAAAAAAGACTGGTTTGCTTAAGGAGACTGAAGGCCCTGATTATAGACTAATCATAGGAACCATAATTTTTATTTTGATACTAGAGGCTTTAATAGTAGCCTATCTATATATTTTTGACAAGA
>JBBAFY010000074.1:0-11286 GCA_041655135.1 Tissierellales bacterium | reverse complement strand
CGCGATCGGCAGCTACCGCGCTGGCACAGCAAGAGAAGTGGACTGTGGAGATGGAGATGCAACACGCCCGCTAGAGAGTAAGAACCGGAAGCTTGCATACCATTATGCCAGCTATTAGACTGGCCTAGAGTCGCCAGCAGACGCAGGCAATACTCCACTCTGACATATACGCCACTTGGCCCATAAAATTTCCGACTAATAAAGGAAACTCCTATGGCAAGCTATGAAGTTATTGTCGTCGGTGGCGGGCACAACTCACTGACCTCTGCGGCCTATCTGGCAGCTGCTGGCCTGAAAGTGCTCGTACTCGATAAAAACCCGGTTGTCGGCGGCGGATCTGTAAGTCGCGAAATCACAGCACCTGGCTATATTCACGACACCCATGCAGGTCAGATGGTACTGATTATGGCAAATCCTTTGATTGCCAAGGATGAGCTGGGGTTGATGTCAAAGTTTGGCCTAAAGTTTTCACAGCCCTCTGCCGGGCACGTTACCGTTTTCGATGACAACACCTACCTCAGCACCTATTTCAGCGTAGACAAAACCTGCGAATCAATAGCCCGCTTTTCCCAGCGAGATGCTGAAGCTTATCGGAAGCTGGTAGCCACTGCAGAGTCCATGAGCGATCTATTCGTATCGGGGCTCTTCAAGCCACCACTGCCTTTCGGTGGCTTTATAGCGATGCTCGATCAGAGTCTTCAGGGACAGCAAATGATCGGCTCAATGCTGAAAAGCGCCTATGATGTGATCTGCGAGCTTTATGAGCACGAAAAAGTGCGGATCCACTTTCTCAAATGGGTTTCCGAATTGATGATTGGGCCAGAGGAAAAAGGGACGGGCATTATTCCTATATTCCTTGCGGCCATGCAACATAAATACCATCCTGGAGCTGTAGTAGGCGGCTCAGGAAAGCTGTCAGAAGCCTTGGCGGATTGCATCCGCCACCATGGTGGCGAAGTACGTACAGAAACAGAGGTGACAAAGATCCACACAACAGGCGGCAGAGCCAGTGGAGTGACACTTGCTTCTGGCGAGCGCATTGATGCGACTAAAGCTGTTGTGGCAAATCTTCATCCCTGGCTGCTGGATAGCATGGTGGAGGGCCTTGATGAAGGCGTAGCCACAAGAGCCAGGCAGGTGCGGCTCAGCGCCTTTGGTGCAGTTAATACCCACTGGGCCCTGAAGGAAGCTCCCCGGTATAAGGCCGGTCCCGAAGTAGATAGCGCTGCGGTCGTAGAGCCAGCGCCTTCCACAATGCTGAGATTTCGCCAACACTTCGACCAAATGCGTTACGGACAAATCCCCGACTCCATCAATGCCTCCGTGCAGCACAACTCCAACTACGACCCTACACGTGTTCCGAATGGCCAAGGCGCGAGCCTTTATCTATACCACTTTGTACCCTTCAAGCTTGCGGGCAAGGAGCTGTCCCACTGGGATGACATCAAAGGCCAAGTGCTGGAGGAGATGTTGGTACGCTACCAACAAGTTACCACCAATATGACCTCCGACAACATCATTGCCAGCGCCATTGAGACACCCTGGGACATGCATCAATGGAGCCCCTCGTTCCAAAATGGGGATCTAATGGGTATCGGCACCTATATTGACCAGTGGCTTGGTCGAAGACCAACCCCGGAGCTAGCCCAATACCGTGTACCAGGCATAAGCGGCCTTTACCTATCGGGGCCCTGTTACCATCCAGGTGGCACCGTTACCGGCGGCGGGCGCGCCACTGCCATGCAGCTAATGGGCGACCTGAAGATTAAATACGATGGTATCATGGCAGTCTGAATTGAATGCGGTACGATGCTCAGCAAGAGCTGAGCCATCTACCTAGTGCGTTGACGTAGGCGCCAACGCTACTTAACACGCTCTGGCCTTTCCAGACAAAATTTGACGCTCTGCACTATAAACTCCAAACCAGGAGCTGCAGGCAATTGACAGATAGAATATGTCTGATTGGGCATCGTGATGATATTCCTGTGTAGCACCAAAACACTGTTCTAATTCATCGTATCAATAACCCTTTACTGCAGGCGCATAGATTTGACCAAACCCATGAATGAAAAAATAGGCTCCTGGTCCAGAGTCACTATTGAAAATGGCATTGCCCTGGTTACCATCAGCCGGGAAGAACGTATGAATGCGCTGCATCCGCCAGCTCATTACGAGCTCGCGGATACCCTCGATGCCCTAGCGACAGACCCGTCCGTACAGGTCGTTATCATGACCGGGCAGGGCTCAAAAGCTTTCTGTGCAGGCCACGATATGAAGGTAGGCGCAGAAAGTGGTGATATTGACATCGGCCCCAATGGCTTTGCTGGTATCTCCTTACGAGATAGCTACCCTCTCCCTATAATAGCCGCTGTCAATGGCGTGGCATTTGGTGGCGGATTTGAAGCTGCTCTCGCCTGTGACTTGATCATTGCTGCCGAGTCTGCCCGATTTGCGCTGCCAGAACCGAAAGTGGGCCTTGCAGCAGTGGGTGGAGGCATCCAACGCCTAGCCCGTACTATAGGCCTCAAACGCGCTTTGGGCATGATACTCACCAGCCGCACAGTCAGTGCTGACGAGGGCATGGCGCTAGGCTTTGTCAATCAAGTAGTACCCGACAACCAATTATTGAACGCAGCCTTTCAATGGGCGCAACAGATCACTGAATGTGCCCCCTTGGCAATTCGCTGCAGCAAACAGGTAGCTTATCTCAGTACCGAACAAGCAACTATGAAGGATGCCCTCAATCTTGAGAACTACCCTCTCGCGGCAGCCCTCTTCAATAGTGAAGATATGCTTGAAGGCCAACGTGCTTTTATTGAGAAGCGCAAGCCCCAGTGGCGTGGCAAATAATCTACTAATCTACCATTTGTAACCCAATACTCATTCAACAGTCAGGACTAGAAGCTATGGCGAAGAAACTGGACAATAAAGTAGCAATTGTCACTGGCGGCGCCCGTGGAATCGGTGCGGCCTGTGCTGCCAAGCTGTGTGAAGAAGGCGCCACTGTCTTGATCACCGATGTACTGGACAGCGTTGGCCAAACCACCGCTGAACGGTTGCAGCAACTCGGCCACAAAGTGCAGTATATTTACCACGATGTTGGAGATGAGAATGCCTGGCAAACAGTTGTAAATCATGCCTTGGCCCAGTTCGGGCGCATCGACTGCCTAGTCAATAACGCTGGCATCAACTACCCTCTCACTCTGGAAGATGCGACCGCACAGCAATTTCGCGAACTCCTAGAGATCAACGTAATTGGTACTTTCTACGGCATGCAAGCAGTGCTTCCCAGCATGAAAAAGCAGGGGGGAGGTTCCATCATCAACATCTCCTCAAACTCAACTCGCAAAATGGTCGCTGAAACCACCATCTACGGCGCCTCCAAAGCAGCAGTTGCCTACATCACCAAATCTGCAGCAATCAATTTTGGTGAAAAAGGCTATAACATTCGCGTTAACTCCGTCCATCCAGGCGCCACCAAAACAGATATGACTGGAGGAAGTGATGTCGCCGACATCATCGACCGCTTGGTTGCCGCTGTGCCAATGCGAAGGATGGGGGAGCCCGAGGATATCGCCGCAGTCGTGGCTTTCCTCGCTTCCGATGATTCTCGTTACATGACAGCCGCGGAGCTGTTTGTTGACGGAGGAGCCAGCGTAGTTTAGCTGCCACTACTCCACTCATCTCGATTGTTCAACATTGGCCAACTCTGAGGCCTCCGAAAACATAAAGCAGGAGATTACATCATGCGTATTAACATGCCTTCCGAACACGCGAGCAATCCCGTAGCACACCTTGCTGAAAACTATGCTGGCGAGATCGTCAATGCAGGTTTAGCATTTTCGAAAGCCGTCTATCAACATTCCAGACTTTCTCTGCGAGAGTTTGAAGCAGCGAGGGTGCGGACAGCAGAAATCAACGGCTGTAAAGTCTGCCAAAATTTTCGCGCCGAGAGAGATTTGCCCGGTTACTTTGAACACTTCGGCGGTAGCACTAATGGCTCAGTAGCTGAGAGCGGCCCTGTGCCGGACGAAGAGTTCTATCGCAATGTTTCACTCTGGCGCGATTACCCAGGCTTTAGTGCACGAGAAAAGCTCGCTATTGCCTATGCCGAAGGCATGGGAACGGACCCCCAAGGGCTGGCTGCAAACGAGGACTTCTGGCAATCAATGCGGAACGCTTTTTCCGACGCTGAAATTGTCGATTTAACCTATGCTGTAGCCAGTTGGATGGGGATGGGGCGTGCTACTCATGTACTTGGCATGGACAGTCTGTGCGCTTGGGTTCCAGGTAGCGAATAAAACAGCCCAATCCTGAAGTATCCTTTTTGCTCCCACATCTGACTGAGGTATCCATGAGCAACTCTACCGATGCAGGCAAACATGCTGCACTTTTTACGCCATTCAAATGCAACTCTCTTAACCTGCCCAACAAGATTGTTATGGCGCCGATGACACGCAGCTATTCCCCAAACGGAGTGCCTGGCGAGAACGTAGCCGACTATTATCGGCGTCGCGCCGAAGGCGGTGTTGGGCTGATCCTCACAGAAGGCACCTGGATCAACCATCCTGCTGCCTCCAATGAAGAGAATGCACCGCGCTTTTATGGAGAAGATGCACTTCAAGGCTGGCAACAGGTGGTGGATGCTGTACACGGAGCAGGTGGCAAGATCATGCCTCAACTATGGCACACCGGTCTGTCCAGGCGCCCTCAAGCCCAACATATTTACGAAGATACGGTTGAAGACCTGTCACGCAAAGTAAGCCCTTCTGGATACGTCATGCCTGGTGAAAAAGTTGGTGAAGGCATGAATGACACAGAAATCGAAGCAGTGATCGAAGCTTATGCCTCTGCTGCGGAGACGGCCCAAAAGCTGGGCTTCGACGGGGTTGAGATACATGGAGCCCACGGATATTTAGTTGATCAATTCTTTTGGCACGAAACCAATAAGCGTACAGACCGCTGGGGGGGTGACTTGGCTGGACGCGCAACCTTTGGCGTCGAAATGATCAAAGCCTGCCGGGCTAGAGTAGGCAGCGACTTCCCGCTGATACTACGCTTTTCTCAGTGGAAGCTGCAGGATTACACAGCTAAACTCGCCACCACACCACAACAGCTTGAGTCTCTGCTGACACCACTGGCTGATGCTGGCGTCGACATTTTTCATGCCTCCCAACGTCGGTATTGGGAGCCAGAGTTTGAGGGCAGCGACCTCAATCTCGCAGGCTGGGCAAAGAAAATTACTGGCAAGCCTTCCATCACCGTAGGCTCGGTAGGCCTCCAGCGTGACATGGCCGAAGCTATGTCGGCCTCAGACGACACCGACACAGCTCGCATTGATAGACTGATTGAAATGCTGGAGCGCGGCGATTTTGATCTTGTCGCAGTGGGGCGCGCGTTAATCGCCGACCCCCAATGGGCCAACAAGGTGAAATCTGGCCGTATGGAGGATCTCAAGCCTTTCAATCCAGCCATACTCGCCGACCTGGTCTGAGCGCTAGGCCACAACGGAGTAATCAGGCACAAAAGAACGCTTTGCTTGTCGGGACTGACCAACATCTCTCCCGCCAAGCAAACGGTTATCTAAAAAGGCTATCAATCTAGCGTGTAAAATCTTACCCTCCAGCATTCTCGCCAGCTTCAGTTACGTAGCTATTAACACTAATAAGAGAAGTAAGATATGCAGTACTTTGGGAAACACCCAGTTCGACAAATTGCTTATTTCGTACCCGACGTAGAGGCAGCAGCACTGCGCCATAGCGCATTATTTGGCTCAGGCCCTTATTTTGTGGCTCACAACATCCCCCTCTCTTTATGTAGGTATCGGGGGCAGCAGGCGGAGCTCGACCATAGCTCTGCTTACGGCCAATGGGGCGAGGTAATGATTGAGTTTGTCCAGCAAAACAATCCTGGTCCATCCGTATTCAAAGATATTTATCCCACTGGGCAAGGCTTCCATCACGTTGCTCTCATTGTTGATAATCTGGAGCAAACCCGCCTGCAATTTGAAGAGGCCGGGTACCCCACTGCTCTCTATGCAGAAGTTGGACCGGGTGCGGGCTTTGCAATGATGGACTGCGTAGCAGATTACGGACACTTTGTAGAGCTTTATGAGCCCTCCCCACCACTACTCGGGGTTTACGACACAGTGAAATCAGCTTCCACCAGCTTTGATGGCACTGATGTTATACGCTACTTTAGTTTTTAAATATTTGTATTGTAATTAAGAAGTAGCAAATACTGAGTGCAAAAAACTTAAACCCTGCCCACTCGGCTGAAAATCCTAGTGGGCAGGGATAGGTTAGGAATACATTATTTTGTAGTTGGCGATTCTACGGTGCGAATGTTTTGTGTAACAACATTCGCACTTCTTGAAGGATTTTAACCACAGATATAAAAAATCATTAACCTGCCATCTGCTGCTGGTACTGAGCCATATCCCAATAGTCCCGCCACGCAACAATTTTACCGTCGGCAAACTCAAAAGTTCCCATTACTCTCATGTCGATCCACCGACCCTCTATACGAAAACGATCCAGCCGTTCTGTTAACACTTCACCGCTGGGAGCCTCAGCAATATGATGGACAATCCAGTCAATTTCACTGGCATTTCCGACGAAAGACATCAATAGTGCCTCAATTTCTTTCGCGCCTTTCACCTCCCCCATGGGGACGTTTTCATAGAGGCAGTCCGCAGACATAAAACTCATAATGTGATTTATATCACGCGAATTCCAAGCTTTACAAAAAGCCAACACTCTATCTGAATTACTTATATCGGTCATGCTTTTCCCTCCCAGGGTTAATGTAAGTGACGCACTTGAAGTGTCGCACCTATTGCCAGAACAGAGTACCTGATGAACGCTCTACACAATCACTCGTTCGGCAAAGTCGACTATAAAACGCTTTTTTTCATCAAAGGTTGTAAAGGGCTTGCCAAGCAAATGATCAATAGGACCAACATGCCCCTGAGTAACTCCCATCTCTTCCGCGCGCTTGTAATCTTCACGTCCAGGAAGCGATCCATCAGAGTTGCGTGGTAAACCCACCATAAACTCGAAGGGCTCATGTTCTCTCTGGGCTTCACGCCGGCCTTCATTCACAAGGGCTATTTGACCAGGAAGCACGTCGAGTGGCGAAGTCATCCCCATCCAGCCATCTGCAATCCTTCCAGTACGACGTAAAGCAACAGGGGCAGCGGAGCCTATATAAATAGGAATTGGTTTCGCAGGCCTTGGGTTTGCATAAGTCGCAGCAAAGTCAAAAAAATCGCCATGGTGTTCAACGGGGCCAGGACCCCATAATTTGCGCAGCACTTCGATCATCTCTACAGTACGTCCTGCTCGAGTCTTGAAGTCAACTCCAGCCAGGGCGTACTCTTCTTCCATCCAACCAAGCCCCACACCGAGGACAAATCTGTCGTCACTCAATCGAGCCAAAGTACCACAGGCTTTAGCCACCAGAAAGGGGTTAGTGCGGTTGGCGAGGATCATCACGCAAGTGCCATACTTCAGCTTCTTGGTATGAGCCAGAATAGTGGCACCAAACACAAACATATCAGGAAATACTGTTTCGGCAGGCAGTGGCCCACGCTCCTGAGGATCCCGACTATCGGATCCAGCAGGCATAAACCAGTGATCATCGCCCACTACCCCTTCAAAGCCCACCTCTTCTGCCAGCAAAGCAAGCTTTAGCCCTTCTTCGGGTTCAGTATTGTGTATGTGCAACCAGTACTTCATTGAGTATCCTTTATCCAGGGGTTAGAGAAATAAGGTAAACGGCATTTGTTACAGTAGACAGCATACCAGTTAACACTACCTCCAATGAAAGTGATGCCGAATCCTCTCTACACAAAAATAATCCCCTATTCCTATTAATGTTGACAACATCAGGTTTCAATAGCAAAGAAGTCCGAATAGCTTCCCGCGATCCGCGCCTTAGCATAAGGCTCATACTCGGCGGAAGAAAGAAACTCCTCAATCACTTCTGTAGAAGGAAATTTTACTAGTGCAATCTGGGTAGGGGTGCTCCCCTCGCCTTCCAGCCGGGTTACTTTTTTGGACACAATCGCGTATTCACCTCCAAACTTTCGCATGATATCCGGGACATTGGCCAGATAGTCTTTAACCCAGTCGGGGTTTTCAAGTTCAAGTAGTACCACAAGGTAGGCTGACATAATTATTCCTATTTAAGGTTGAATCTAATTTCCCCTATTAAATTTGGCCATCAGGCTACTCTATCGCTTGGCGTCAAAGCCTGCTGATTAAATCAATATAGTCTTTAAATCCTTCTTCAATATCACTTTCTGTAAAGCCAAAATCTGCTAAAGAATATTTGTGTACGCCTTGTTTATTTTGAGGGTTGTTATTGTCCCACTCCAATATTTTTTGCTTCGCCTCTGCCCTAAGCTCAACACCACAATGATTGTAAACCTTACCTGCTACAGTCAGTGGCTCCTGCACAATCTGTAGAAATGGTAAGTCCAAAATACGGATATCATCGTGCATCCTCCTGATCTGCAGATGCTGATTTATCTGCGCCACAGTCCCCTCAAAAAAAGCCTTGGGATCTATAGGAGCATGAGTAAAAGGCATATGAAACGTTTCGAGCAAGCGACAGGAAGAAGGGATAGTTGCTGATGGGTGCCGGTGTGTCATCACTAGACAAGCATCAGGAAAAACACTCAACAGTAGCGGCTCCAGACCAAAATACAGAGGACACTTCAATACCCAACGCCGCTCTTCGCTCTGCAAACCCTGCCACTGCAAATATTTAAGAAGATCACGCAAATAGGTGAACTGTGCCGTCAAGTCCTGGCCCGCTAGCCATTGCATATAACTCGGCAATTCACTCCAACCAATGAAGCAGGGAGTTCGCAAACTCTGCTCCAGCATGTAGCTCTCTTCATCTGGCTCATGAGCTTCAATGGCATGTCCATATTTATTTTCCGGAGAGGATTGATCAAACCAGTGGCAGTACTCTTCTGCTTCGCGAATCCGTGGAGCTACGGTCTCACTTCTTGAACCAGTATGGAGACAGGGGTTGTGGCTTTGCCAATAGGGCAACCAGTTAAAGTCTCCAGATGCTGCCAGTAATTTCTGCAGCTTGGTGGAACCGGTTCTACCCATTCCACAAATAACAATAGGTGCCTCTATTTTTTGATCGGCAATTTCTGGATGAGCAGCAAAGTCTCGCTGCATTCGCAGGCGGTTACACAGCAGGCGCAGCAACTTTTTTTCCATGGCTGCAGCCCCTGCTTGATGGAGCCTGGATTCTTCGTTAAACGACTTTAGCAATACTGTCAGCGGCTCTACAGCATCGCTATCCAGCAGATCAATGCCTGTCATTTCTCTTGCCCGCGCCATCAAGGAAGATGCCGACTGCGCGAGGGTATAGGCTTTGGTCATAGCTATTTCATCCACTGTTCAAGTGCAGTGTGGCGTAAAGGTCCTAATTTGTAGACCTCCTGGATACCTGGCGGAGCCGCAATGACATCACGAGTACGGTTGAACATGCAGGCAGCCGAGGCTAGCACTGACGACTCTCTCTGAGTGGTTATCGATGAGGAAGGCATCCCGTCTACCGACCAAAACATATGCTCCACTTCACCCGGCTTGAGCAGGCGAAGCTCCATATGAGCTTCAGCGGGTACGCCCTCTGCTGTTGTAACACTCACCACTATACGAGTGCCGATACTGACCCCAGGTTCAATATCGCGCTTCAAGGGCTCGCAATACACAGGCTCATCACAAATAACCGGCTCCCGTCGTTCTGTTATGGCGGTAACGGTATACCCCAGGGCGGTTAGAACCTGCTGCGGGATAGTATTGTACATACCACCAATCATTCCGGGATTATCTGTAATTTTTTCCTGGAACTCGGCCTGCGTCATACCGACCCCACAGGTCTCTGTCATCAAGCGTATACTCGCGCGCGAGGCATCTGTAAGGGTGCGGTGCAGCAAGCTATTAATCTCGACACAAGTTCCCGCCATTAAGATACCTGCCCAAATGCGAGACATGTCCCAAATACCCGTACCGGTATAGGTGACATTATTTTTTTTGGCCAGTTGGTCCAACTCTTCAGCCAGAGCCTTGTCTACCCCAAAGGGGAAATAACCTTCTGCAGCATGACTGATGACATTGATACCAGCATTGAGCAAGCGCTCATGCGCACTGCGACACTCCTCAAGGCGGTCGGAAATGACTAAAAACGCGACATCTGCTTGCAACGTACTAAAGTCTGCAGTATCGCAATCCTGAACAATAACGCCAATGTCTTCATCCAGCCCGGCTAAACGGCCTACATCCTGGCCAACTTTGTCCCCTGCACGGTTAAAGGCCGCTACAATTGGCCAACCTTTTTTATGGGCAAACCGCACGATATGCTGGCCATAAAGTCCGGGGCCGTAGATGACTATTCGAGGTTTCGCTAAATTATCAGTATTCATAGCAGCTCCTTGAAGATAGAAAACCTTGCAGCAATCTCAGCTATTGCCAAAGGCCATTCTCATTATTAGAGGTTCAGATTAATAGCTGGGCGAATTGTAATTTCTTCCAGGTTGAGCTCAATGGGCTGCTCAAGTACATATTTAACCAGGTTGGCCACCAAAGCAGGATCACCCATCAACTTGCGCCCTTCTGGACCATTCGGGTCGATACTGGATTGAGCCATATTTTTCTGTATCCGCTCGAGTGATTGCGGCCCGAACCCTCGCACAAGGTTAGTCGCGAAGCCACCGGGGACAATCGTAGTAACACGGATGTCATCTCCCTCTAGCTCCTTGCGTAGGCAGCGCCCCATTTGGTTTAAGGCAGCCTTCGAAACACTATAGGCGCCGTAAGCATCGTCCCGACCCGCTATTGAACTGATATTGATCAAGTGCCCCGGCTGGCCATGCTTGCGCATGGCTGCCACTGCCGCGCGGCAACTTTCCATCGGTGTCATTAGGTTAATGGCAAACATTTCATGCCAGCGGCTGGGATCAGACTCAATGATTGGCTCCGGATACATGACCCCTGCATTGTTGATCAAGGCAAACAGGTAAGGGTGACTTGCGGCAACCTCCTCCACCAGTGCGGCCAGAGCACCCTGCACCCCCAGATCTAGGCTCACACAATGAGCGGAGGGGCCGCCGGAGACAGCAATCGCCTCTGCCGTTTTTTCTAACTCTGTCGCAGAGCGTCCTACCAACCATAACTTCATGCCCGCCTGACCCAGTTGCTGGGCAACCAGACGGCCAATACCACTGGATGCCCCAGTGACGATCGCTGCTTTATTGCTGAA
>JBBAFY010000073.1:0-11314 GCA_041655135.1 Tissierellales bacterium | reverse complement strand
AAAGACCTAATTGTGAAAGTCACTTATATAGCGCTGAAATAAAAAGGCTAAGAGATTATAATTCATCTCTTAGCCTTTTATCTAACTAAAAATTAATATTCCATACCATATTCAAATCCAAAATATTCTTCAAGTGTAATACTTTTTCCGTAGATATCTGCGGCTACATCCTCGCCAATATATCTAATATGCCATGGTTCGTAGCTATATCCTGTTATATCTGTTTTTTCTTTTAAGAATCTTAGTATAAAACCAAATCTATGTGCATTTTCTCTTAGCCAAATTCCTTCAACAGTTTGTTCGAATTTTTCATTTAATGAGAAATTAACACTTTCACTAGTTACATCCATTGCCAAGCCTGTTTGATGCTCACTTTGTCCTGGTCTAGCAGTTAGTTTGTTAGTTTCCTCAACACCATTTCTTTCTGCTCTATAGTTAAAAAGAAACTCTTGTCTTTCATAGGATCTATAACCTGAAGCAGCATGTAATACTACTCCTTCTTTCTCTCCTTCTTTAAAAAGCTCTTCTAAGGCCTCTGCCGCTACCTTTCTAAGATATCTTTTTTGGTCATTTCCCTCAAATGTAAAGGGTACATCGGGGATAACTAAATCATTTGGTTTATAGTCAGATTCTAAAATTCGTTCTTTGTTAACTAAGACTAATATGTCATCAGGGTTGGTAACAATCCTCTGTCCCTCATTGTTTACATAAACAGTATCTATAAGAACTTGTTTCTTTTCTTCTATAGCCCTTTTTATCTCTCCATCCCTATCCTCAAAATTACTATCACCATTACCTTTTTCATCAATAGTTTCAATAGCATCTTCAGGATTAGATTTGTCTTTCTTAGCTAATGAGTTTTCATCTACCAATGCATAGTCTCCTGTTGAATCACCTACAGTAGCAAATAGCTTGCCCTTAATCTGTGTAAATATTATTACAGAAAGGAATACTATTATGAGTCCACTAAAAAATTTTCTTCTTCTTCTTTTTCTTGAACTAGTACCTCTACTCATATCACCCATCCTTTCATACTGACCTTAAAATATACTTAAGTCTACATACCACTAATTATAGCATATATCGACATGAAAGTAAGGGTAATGGATAAACTGTAATATAATTGTTACACAAGTATTTGAAGCTTAACCCTATTTTATTAATTGCTTAATCAAATTAAATGCTCCTAAAATTCCGATAAACAAACCTGCAGAATTAATAATTAATAAAAATTGTTGGTTTTTAGCTTTACCTTTTGCCCTTATTACCCTTGTAATTGAAATTAGGTTTTTACCAGCTAGGTAAACTAAAACAGCTGTTGGATCATAACCCTTTATATACAAAAACACTGCTAATCCAATAACTAAAATCGTTATACATAGCTCAATTATTTTTCTTCTTTTGTATTTTTTTATCATTTCATTTCTAGCTTCCATATCCATAGTAGTTGTTTTTTTAGACTTAGTGTTCTTATTATTCATCTAATATCTCCTTATTCTTTAATATATCCTAATTTATCTAATACTAAATTATATCCTTCTGCGCCATAGTTTAGGGCTCTATTGATCCTGCTTATGGTTGCAGTACTTGCTCCTGTCTTTTGTTCAATTTCATTATATGTCTTATCTTGCCTCAGTAGCTTTGCTACTTCTAGCCTCTGACTAATAGATTTAAGCTCATTTATGGTGCATATGTCTTCAAAAAACCTATAGCATTCTTCTATACTATCCAGCTTTAATACTGCTTCAAACAACTCATCTAATTGCCTGTCCTTAATCTTTGGCCTATAGTCCACAAAATCACCCCTCAGCAATATAATAAACATTTTCATGTATTATTGTATTATTAATTGAGGGGTTTTACAATAAGAAGTTTCCTTGATGCGGCTTATTCTTCTCCAAGATAAGCCTTACGAACTCTATCGTCGTGTAGGAGTTCCTGTGCATTTCCTGAAAATGTGATTTTCCCTGTTTCAATAACATATCCTACATCTGCTGTTTCTAGGGCTATATTAGCATTTTGCTCTACTAATAGTACTGTAAGTCCAGTTTTTTGATTTAGTTCTTTTATGGATGTAAATATTTCTTCAACTACTATAGGAGCAAGCCCCATAGAAGGTTCGTCTAGCATTATAAGCTTGGGATCTGACATTATGGCTCTACCAACAGCAAGCATTTGCTGCTCCCCACCACTTAGTGTTCCTCCCTCTTGTTTACTTCTCTCTTTAAGCCTTGGGAAAAGCTCATAGATATATTGCAAATCCTTCTCAACCTTTGCTTTATCTTTTATTAAATAAGCGCCCATCAATAAATTTTCTTCTACTGATAGGCTTGTGAATATTCTTCTTCCTTCTGGTACGTGGATTAATCCCTGTGCAACAATTTTTTCAGGTTGAATGTTGTTTATTTCCTGTCCCTTATACTCTATACTACCCTTTGATTTAATTAAATTTGATATGGCTCTTAAGGTAGTAGTTTTTCCTGCACCATTACTGCCTACAAGGGTAACTATTTGACCCTGCTTAACTTCAAAGGAAATCCCTTTAAGTGCATGGATACCACCATAATAAACCTCTAGGTCTTTTATCTTTAACATGCCTATTTCGCTCCTTCCATATCTAATATGTATACTCTTTCGTACTATAATAACATATAGTACCAAAGGAAGTAATCAATTTTATTCTGAAAAAATGAAATAATAAATGTAGGATTAATTTTAGTCCTAATGATCTACAAACATTATTCCCTTAATGGTTTCTTTTCACAATTCAACTTTTTTAGTTAGAAAGCTATCTTTAATCTTTAAGACTTCTATTACATTAAGTTAGCAGGAGGTGAATGTGTGAAAAATATAGGCGAAAAGCAGAAGTCTACTGGTATAAATGGATATGAGTATATACTACAAACATATAATTCAAAAAAATATCCAACAATTGAAAACCAAACTAATGCGACCTTTTTCCCTTGGAGCATGTTAAGAGATGTGGATGCTATAGATACTGCAAAATTTTATGCAGATACTGATGCAGTAGATCATAATTATAATAAATCAGAATAGCTACTGTATTTATTTTGATTTGTGTGAATGTATAATGGGAGCTAATAGCTCCCATTATATTATCCAAGTATTAGCTTTTCCAAGATTAATGGTTCAATATACTTCCCTTCCCTATATGCTCTCATGTTTCCCCCAGAGATTTCATCAATTAAAGCTATTTCATTGCCTTCCCCTATTCTTCCAAATTCAAGCTTTATATCGTACAATTCTATGTCTTTTTTTGCAAGCTCTTCTTTTACTATATTAGATATTTTTTTTGTCAAATCCTTTAGACTTTTGTATTCCTTGAATGACAGAATTCCCAGCATAACAAGAGCATCCTCAGTAATAGGAGGATCCTGACCCACATCATCCTTAAGTGTAAATTCCACAAAGGAATCTAGTTGTTGACCTTCCCTAGCATACATGCCATATCTACGCATAAAGCTACCTACTGCTCTATAGCGACATATTACTTCAAGTCCTTTTCCAAATAACTTTGCAGGCTTTACAGTCATAGTGGCTTTTTCTAGGTTTGAATCTATATAGTGAGTAGGGATACCTTTCTCCCTTAAAATTTCAAAGAAATACCTAGTCATTTTCAAATTAGATTTTCCTGAGCCTTCTATGGATAAACCTACAGTATTAGCGCCAGGGTCAAATACACCGTTTTCTCCTGTTACATCGTCTTTGAATTCTAATAGATAGTTTCCGTCTTCTAATACATAAATATCCTTTGTTTTTCCTTTATATATGCTTTTCATAGCACCAGTCCTCTCTTTTATAAAATTAATGGCGAGATTCTTTGCTGACACTCAAGATGACATAGGTATTTAGTAATTTTTAACTTCATCAGTTTCATAACCAATATCTTTTCTATACTGAATTCCTTTAAAATGAATTTTGCTAATATTTTTATATATGTTTTTTCGACCTTCATATATACTATCTGATAATGTAGTTACAGCAAGAACTCTACCACCATTTGTAGTTAATTCTTTTTCTCTTTTAGTTCCTGCATGAAATACTATTATATTTTCATCTACTTCGTTTATTCCAGATATATTCTCACCCTTTTTACTTTCCTCAGGATATCCTGGTGATGCTAACACTGTACAAATACATGATTTTGGACTCCATTTTAAATCTTCCTTCAATATATCTCCATCTATTGTTTTTAAAATTATATCTACAATATCACTTTCTAATCTTGGAAGTACCACCTCTGTTTCTGGGTCTCCAAATCTGACATTAAACTCTAATACCTTAGGTCCATCTGAAGTAATCATAAGCCCAATGAAAATTATTCCTCTATAATTCATGTTTTCTTTTTGAATTCCTGTTATTACTTTATTTAATATCTCTTTTTCTATTCTACTCATCAAATTTCCGTCTAATACTTTATTAGGAGAAATACAGCCCATACCACCCGTATTAGGTCCTTCATCATTGTCAAGAAGTCTCTTGTAATCCCTTGCACTTTCTAGTGGTATTATTTTATTTCCATCTACTAAACACATAAGAGATGCTTCAATCCCTTGGAGAAATTCTTCTATTATGATTTCATTACCAGCCTCACCAAACTTTCTGTCAGCCATAATGCTTTTTATAGCCTCACAAGCCTGATCTCTATTATTACAAATAACTACTCCTTTACCACAAGCAAGTCCATCTGCCTTTATTACTAATGGAAAGACAAACTCCTTTAAGCCTTCTAATGCATCATCTAATTTGTCATATGCTGCATATCTAGCTGTGGGAATGTCATACTTCATCATAAATTCCTTAGAATATTTTTTGCTCCCTTCAAGTTTAGCCCCATTTTTACAGGGTCCAAAGATTTTTAGCCCTTTTTCATTAAATCTATCTACTATACCTGCTACCAAAGATGTCTCTGGTCCTACAATAGTCAAATCAATGTTTTCCTTAAGGGCAAATGATAACAATTCATCTATCTTAGTATCTTTAATATCCACACACTTAGCAAGCTCCTGGATTCCTCCATTTCCTGGTGCAGAAAAAATTTTAGCTACCTTTGAGCTTTGTGCTAGCTTCCAAACAATAGCATGCTCCCTAGCACCACTACCAATGACAAGTACTCTCATAATTCCACCTCTAACATATCTTATTTTGTAAATCAGTGTCATTACCCGGGAAATGTGTCAGATTAGTGTTTAAAATGCCTTGTCCCAGTGAATACCATGGCAATTCCATATTTATTAGCAACATCAATGGATTCCTTGTCCTTTAATGAACCACCAGGTTGTATAATAGCAGTTATTCCAGCCTTAGCAGCCACTTCCACACAATCAGCGAATGGAAAAAACGCATCAGAAGCCATTATACTGCCTCTAGTTTTTTCCCCACCTTGCTTTATAGCATTCTCCAAGGCCCATATTCTGCTGACTTGTCCAGGCCCCACTGCTACAGTTCCTTTATCCTTTGCTAAAACTATGGCATTTGACTTAGTATTTTTCACTACTCTCCAAGCAAATAGCATATCTTCTAGTTCCTTGTCAGAAGGCTTTTTATCCGTTACCACCAAAAGTCTTTCAAATAAATCGCTTTGATTTCTATCTTGAATCAGCATACCTCCTAGAACCTTCCTCATATCATAGGACAAATACTTGTTGTTGTTGATATTAGGTAAAGCCAGGAGCCTTATATTCTTTTTAGATTCTAATATGTTTAATGCTTTCACTGAGTAGGACGGTGCTATGATTAGCTCTATAAAAATTTCATTAATCAGTCTGGCAGTGTTATCATCTATCTCTCTATTTGCTGCGATTACTCCTCCAAATATCGATTGCTTATCAGCCTCATATGCCTCAATAAAAGCTTCTTCAATAGTTTCTCCACTAGCTACTCCACAAGGGTTTCCATGCTTTACTGCCACAACTGTAGGCTCATAAAATTCCTTCAAAATCTCCAATGCACCATTACCATCGCCAATATTGTTATAGGACAATTCTTTTCCATGAAGCTGGACTGAATCCGACAATGTCCCCTTTATATCAGTTGTTTCTGTATAGAAACCAGCACCTTGATGAGGGTTTTCCCCATATCTTAGGTCCTGTTTTTTCTCATAGCTTAAGGTAATTGTATCTGGAAACCTGATGCCTGCCTTTCTATTAAAGTATTCTGAAATCAAAGCATCATAGCAACTTGTATGTTGAAATACCTTTGCTGCCAAATATTCTCTAGTTTTTTTAGAAACCTCTTCTCTAGCTCTTAACTCTTTAATTACTAATTCATAATCATTTGGATCCACTAATACAGTCACATATCTATAATTTTTAGCTGCTGCTCTCAGCATAGAAGGGCCGCCTATGTCAATGTTTTCTATTATTTCTTCATGGGTAACTTCTTCTTTTAGGATAGTCTGCTTAAATGGATATAGATTGTTCACTACCATATCTATTGGTTGTATTTCTAGCTCTTTCATAGTTTTTAAGTGTTCTTCGTTGTCTCTTAAAGCCAAAAGCCCCCCATGTATTCTGGGATGCAAGGTTTTTACTCTGCCATCAAAGCATTCTGGAAAACTAGTTATACTAGAGATATCAACAGCTTCTATTCCAGCCTCAATTAGCGCCTTTTTTGTGCCACCTGTAGTGATAATCTCCCATCCCATGTTGACAAGGGCTCTGGAAAGTTCTACTATCCCAGTTTTATCGTAAACGCTTATTAATGCTCTTTTCATGATTTCACTCTCCCCAAACCTTTCTTCCTGACACCTTTAATCTTCCTTCACAAAACAACTTAACCGCCTCAGATAATAAAGCATATTCTACTTTTAGAACTCTTTCTTGAAGAGATTCTAATGTATCATTATTATTAACCTCTACTGATTTTTGAAATATTATGGGGCCAGTATCTGCTCCTTCATCTACAAAGTGTACAGTTGCTCCTGTAACCTTTGCTCCATACTCTAATACTGCCTTATGAACCTTCTCTCCGTAGTATCCTTTCCCACAAAAGCTAGGAATCAAGGATGGATGAATATTTATTACTCTATTTTGATACTCATTAATGATTTTAGAACTTAAAATCCTTAAATATCCTGCTAGCACTATTAGCTGAACATCTCTGTTCCTTAGTTCATCTAGGACTCTTTTATTGAAATCTTCATCATTTAAATATTCCTTTTTATTGATGAATAGAGCTTCAATTCCATGATTTCTTGCTCGTATAAGTCCATAGGCGTCTTTTCTATCTGATATAACTACACAAATCTTGCCATTTATCTTTCCCAAATCTATATTGTCAATTAAAGCTTGAAGATTTGTCCCATTTCCTGATATGAGAACTCCAATCCTTATTAGTGACATATATATAATTCCTTCTCTCCCCTTATCACTTCTCCTATTACATAGGCTTTTTCATTCTTGCTTCTTAAAAATTCTATTATACTATCTGAGTCCTTAGGGTCTACTGCCATGACAACACCAATTCCCATATTAAAGGTTGAGTACATCTCGTCTTTTTCAATATTTCCCAACCTTTGAATGATATTAAAAATTTGAGGAACTTCTACATGTTTTCTATCTACAACAGCTCTAAGCCCATTAGGAAGCATCCTTGGAATATTTTCATAAAAACCTCCTCCTGTTATGTGGCTAATACCATTTATATTGAACTTGTTGTTTAATTCTACTAAGGCATTGGAATATATCTTAGTCGGCTTTATAAGTTCTTCTCCCAATGTACTGCCAAGTTCATCGAAGTAATCCTCTGTATCATATTTAAAAATATTAAAGAAAAGCTTTCTAACTAAGGAGAAGCCATTACTGTGTAATCCACTAGAAGGCAGACCAATCAATACATCGCCCACTTTTATTTTCTCCCCAGACACAATCTTTTTCCTATCTACTATACCTACGGCAAACCCAGCCAAATCGTACTCACTTTCCTTATATAATCCAGGCATCTCTGCTGTTTCTCCTCCAATGAGGGCACATCCAGCATCTATACAGCCCTTAGATACTCCTTCTACTATACTTGCTACCTTTGTTGGATTCAACTTCCCTGTGGCTATATAATCTAAAAAGAAAAGGGGCTTAGCTCCTTGGCATAGTATGTCATTTACACACATAGCAACGCAGTCTTGTCCAATAGTATTGTGCTTATCCATTAGGAATGCTATCATCAGCTTAGTTCCTACACCGTCTGTTCCAGATACTAATACAGGTTCATCAAACTGGTTTTTGTCTAGTGCAAACATTCCACTAAACCCACCTAAGTTCGATAAAACTCCTTTTGCGAAAGTTTTTTGCACATGACTTTTCATATTCCTTACTGCTTCATATCCAGCAGTTACATCTACTCCAGAACTTTTATATGTTAGTCCATTACTCATTAATAGCACCTTCCTCTCTAGGTATTTCCATTGGATAATCTCCATTTAAGCAGGCCATACAAAATCCTTCTTCTTTTCCTGTAGAACTTATAAGCCCTCTTTCTGATAAATATCCTAAGCTGTCAGCGCCTATCATTTCACACATCTCTTCTAAGGTTTTATTGACTCCCACTAAATGTTCTCTATATGGGGTATCTATACCGAAGTAGCAAGGAAAGACAACAGGTGGAGAGCTTATTCTCACATGCACTTCCTTTGCTCCAGCCTTATTTAGCATTTTTACTATTCTTTTGCTTGTGGTTCCTCTTACTATGGAATCATCTACAAGGACTACTCTTTTACCTTCAACATTTTCCTTTAAAACATTGAGTTTAATACGTACCCCTTGTTCTCTATTGCTTTGAGTAGGCTCAATAAAGGTTCTTCCTATATATCGATTTTTGATTAGCCCTATGCTATAGGGTATCCCTGATTCTTCTGCATAGCCTATGGCAGCAGATATGCCTGAGTCTGGAACCGAGACCACTATGTCTGCATCAACTGGATATTCTCTCGCTAGTGTTTTTCCGGCTTCTTTTCGTGCAAGGTAAACACTTATGTCATCAATCCTGCTGTCTGCTCTTGCAAAATATATAAGTTCAAAAATGCAAAGCCTTTTTCGGCTCCACTTATCATTGAAAATACTCTTTACACCATTCTCATCTATAATTACCATTTCCCCAGGCTCTATATCTCTAATGAATTCTGCTCCTATAGTATCTAATGCACAGCTTTCAGATGCCAAAACATATCCATCATCTATCTTGCCTAAACATAAGGGTCTTATCCCCTGATTTTCTCTGATTCCTATTAGCTTATTCTCTGTCATCAGTACAATGGAGTAGGAGCCTTTTAGAAGTTCCATGACCCTATTTATAGCCTTTTCTATATCATCCTTATGATATCGTGCTATCATATTAGCTATAACTTCGCTATCATTAGTTGTCTGAAATATGACCCCATCATCTTCAAGTATTTCTCTAAGGCTATTTGTATTTACTATGCTTCCGTTGTGGGCAATGGCAATGCTTCCTTTTTTATATTTAACAACTAGTGGTTGAGCATTTATGGCTAGGTTATCACTATCCTTTGAATACCTAACATGGCCTATTCCCATGTTGCCCTCTAGCTTTTCTATATTACTATTGTCACTAAACACCTCCGATACTAGTCCTGTGTCTTTGTGATAGGCAATAGCACCATTCATGTTAACAGCTATCCCTGCACTTTCCTGTCCTCTGTGCTGAAGGGCATAAAGACCGAAATAAAGCATGTCTTGGACTTTTTGCTCTTTTGAGTATATTCCTATTACGCCACATTCATCTTTTAGCTTATCATCCACCATCAAAATCCCTCCATCTATTAGTTTATTTTAATAACACAATAGATATTTTTTGTATATCATAGTCTTTTCTGGAGTTCTCTATCTTTTTCCTCAACTTCCTTAGCCATTTTTTCTCTGTATTCCTTTAGTTTTTTTCTTAGGTCTTCATATTTTAGGGATAAAATTTGAATTGCTAAAAGAGCTGCGTTTTCTGCTCCGTCTATGGCTACTGTGGCTACGGGTATTCCCTTAGGCATTTGGACTATAGATAATAGCGAATCTAATCCGTCTAATGTTGATGATTTTATAGGCAGTCCAATGACGGGAACTATACTAACTGCTGCTAATACACCTCCAAGATGTGCAGCCTTGCCTGCAGCGGCTATTATTACCTCAATACCTAATTCCTCTGCACCTTTACCGAATTCTACTGCTTTGTCTGGAGTTCTATGAGCTGATATAATTCTAACTTCTGTTTCCACTCCAAATTCTTTTAAAACATTAAGACCTCTCTCCACTACTGAAAAATCCGATTCGCTTCCCATTACTATTGCAACTTTCATGATATTTCCTCCTCCCGGCTGGGAAATACAATAGAAATATACGCTCTCTGTTTCGGTCATGAATAATTCTATAGCTCATTCCGGCGAAAAATCCTACAGCTTGCAAACTCGCTACGCTCAGACAGTGCAAGCTGCTTAACGGATTTTTCACCTCCATTCCCTAAGAATTATAGTCGTGCCCTGCAAATGTTCGCTTAATATTCCCATTGTATTTCCCTTGATAGCTCGAAACTTTTATGAGTATAAATAGTTCTTCTTGCGTTTATTTAAAATATCTAATCCCTGCTTCAAATATTCTTTGATCCGTCTCACCATATACATTCTTGTATAAGTCTTTTCCGACTCTTTCTGAATGTCCCATTTTCCCTAGGATTCTTCCATCTGGACTTGTGATTCCTTCTATGCTTTGGAGAGAGCCATTTGGGTTGAAATTTCCGTCGTAGCTAGGATTTCCGTTAAAATCAACATATTGACTAGCTATCTGTCCTTTTTCTATCATTTGTTTAATAGTTTTCTCATCAGAAACTAATCTACCCTCTCCATGTGATATAGGGACAGTAAATACATCTCCTACATTCACATTATTGAACCATGGTGATAGGTTTGACACTATCTTTGTCTGAACCATACGTGATACATGCCTTCCTAGTTTGTTAAATACAAGAGTTGGTGATTTTTCATCCATCTCTCTTATTTCTCCATATGGCACAAGTCCAAGCTTTATGAGCGCTTGAAATCCGTTACATATTCCAAGGATTAGTCCATCTCTATTTTTCAATAGCTCCATTATTTGTTCCTTAATATATGGATTTCTGAATACTGTTGCTATGAATTTTCCTGAACCATCTGGCTCATCACCTGCACTGAAGCCACCAGGCAAGGCTATTATTTGACTATTTTTTATTTTTCTAGCCATTATATCTATAGAATCCTTTATAGTTTCTGTAGTTAAATTTCTAAATACAAATGTATCAACTGCTCCTCCAGCAATCCCAA
>JBBAFY010000072.1:0-11370 GCA_041655135.1 Tissierellales bacterium | reverse complement strand
TGAAAGATATAATGGCTAGATACGGATTAGGTACAGTAGATTTTGATATAGGTAGTTTAGAGCCAAGTAAAACTATAGAAGAAGCTATAGAGTACGATTGGCAAAATGATGAAAATAGAGAGGTTTTAAAGGAAAGATATGGCTTAGATGAGGACTATATAAGATGGAACTTAGAAAAATCTATCAAAGAGCCTAATACAGACCCAAAAGAGATAATAATAAATGATTGGTTAAGAGGTAAAGACTACGGTGAGCTAAAAGAAAGATATGGATTTAATGATATATGGTTCATGGTAGGGGTCAAGAATTTATTAGTAAAAAGATAAAGATTACTAGGGGACAAGTTCCCTTTTGCCAAAGAAAGGATGAGTGAGAATGAAAGAAAAATGTCTTGAATGTAATAAATCATTTGAAATTGAAGATATGATAAATGGTGAAACCTACCTAGGCGAAGGTTTCAATAGTGATATTACAGGCTATTTCTGTAAGGACTGTGTAGAAGGTAAGGAGTGGTGTAATTACTGTGGAAGGCCAGTAGATGAAATTTTTTATATTGAATATGCCAACTCTGATAGGCTAAATAATCACTACTATTGTAAAGATTGCTATGAAGAAATTAAGGAATATATTGAGGAGTAAAGAAAGGATGATATTATGAACATTTTAGGTTATACAGACCCATCAGATTTATTAGAAGCATTAAATGATGGAGACATTGATTTGCAAGACTTTTACGAGGAAATAGGTGATGAGAAAGTCTTTGCCAAAGAATTAGAAAACGAGTATTGTGAGCCTTGCAAGGCAAATCAATGTAACTATTGTTCTGTTTATGTAATACAAACAAAATATTTAGATTAATAGGGGTTATTCCCCTTTACATAATAAAACTTAGGGGGTGTTATATATGGTTGAAATAACTAAAACAAAATCAGTAAGGGATATAGTGGGTAGGGGATATAAAGACCTAGGAATTTATAAAAAAGATAGTAAGGAGTTCTGTGAACTTATTATGAAAACTACATCTAACAATATTGACCTAACCTTATTATTTTTAAATCAGGAAATATATCAGGCGTTCATTAAAGTAGGTGAGTGTAATGTTTAAGAAGATTCAGCAAAACGAACATTCAGAAATCGGAATCATGATAATTTTATCCATATTTATAAATTTTTTCATCAGCAGAATAATCCCTTTAATAATCTATAAGGGTAGTGGGAATATGATACAGATACCTATTACATTTTACGAGTTACCTTTAATCTATGTAGGATGGAAGTACGGATGGAAAAAAGGTGGATTCGCTGGGCTTCTAATTTATTCTTCGCTTTATCTATTAAATTTGCAAGATAATATGTTTAAGATAAGACTCTATGGAAATTCTATATTAATCTCTGATATTATTTTTTTATCTATCTTTTTACTATGGGGTGTAACTCCTTCTTTACCAAAGAAAAGTTTCCATTTATCTACTTTATGTAGTGGTGTTATTGTTTTGATTGCTACTACAGTTATATTTATTTCAGTATATGGTTCTACTTTAACTAACAGCTTTGTATCAGGCTTGTTTTTTTCATGTGTAATGTTCGTTCCTTCTCTAATAGTTTTTGTGAAAATGACTATTAAAAAGAAACTAAACAATAAGAGAGTTAAAGAAATTAACGTAATTGAAAAGGATGAAGAATTCTATATTAAGTTAGATAGTAAAACACTAAAGACATTATTAAATAGACCAGAGAAGAAAGATTAAAGGAGTGATGGAAAAATGACTATGAAAGCTACAGTAGTAGATTTAAATGAAAATTTCGGTGTATGGTTCAGAACTGATGGATATCCAAGCGGTTATCCTAAATGCATAGGTGAAAGATTAAAAAGAGAACTATCTTTAAGAAAAGTATTAGATGATATATTGGCTGAAAAAGATGAGGTAGGAAATTTTATATATGATGAAAATGATTATGTAATACTCAATGCTAAGGAAATAAGCCTTATAAAAGACGGAAAATTACAAGAGTTCTATACTAAAACGAATCTTGATTATGGGTATGTATATTTTTTAGAAAATAGTGAAATAAGATTGTTAGAAGGTTAGGTTAGGAAAAACTAAAACTTAGTCAGGAAAATTGTGTTTTAACCTCTAGTATAAAAGTGTTACTTTCAACACTGGAATTTCAATAATTAAACAAAAATACCATTTATGTTTTAGATATATTCGATTTAGGAGTGAATTACAATGACAATACAAAAGGAGATAACTAAAATAGCTATAGAGAGTTTAGAAAAAGAAATTATGAATAAAACTAAGAAATTACATTGGATAGAAAATCCAATAGATTTTAATAATTTATTAGTTGAGATAAAAGAGAAACAGAAGGAACTTAGGTACTATAGGGATTTAAATAAGGCTAGTTAATTGGAGATAGGGTGATTGGGTCACTCTATTTTTTTTTATGCCTAATACATATTAAATATAATGTTAGCTGTACGCATTGAAAACACTAGGTTGTGAGGGATGGGTAGTAAATATGTAAAAACTAATTTTATCATCTTGTGTCTATTGCAATTACTAAGATGTAGATTATTTTTGCGTAAAAGACACTTAAAGGAAATTTGAGATATGAAGGGGTAGATACAAAATAGGTATTTCTAATCAATGAGAATGAAGTATATTTGAGGGACAGCATCGCCCACTAGGTATTTAACCTTTCTACCTATTGAATAATTCCATCTTAGCACCATTTTAGCTTAGAATTCTTCTCAAATAGGGTGACGAACTCATTTTTAAAGGACTATATAAGTATAGGAAGAACTTTAGAAAGGAGTGAAATACATGGGTAAAACAAAACCTTATCCTTTAGATTGGAAAATATTACAGATACTAAAGGAATTTAGATGTGCAAATATTGATGGGTTATCAGGAGCCGTAAGAGAGCATTACTCTATTGATACTGTAAGGAAAACAGTTAAGAAAATGGAAGATAACCAGCTCATATATTCAGTTAGGGATGATAACAAAAGAAAGGTGTATGCACTAACAGAGAAAGGGAGGGAGTACCTAAATAATATTAATATTAATTTTAGTGGTTTAGATGAAGTTGAGTATAGTAATATTTGTCTTCAATGGAGTAATTTCATGGGTGGTAAAACTAATATAAATGATGTACCAGACGGAATAGATGCATTGAATATTAATGGAGATGGTGAATTTACAGGGTTAGTAATTGAAAATAGGAATGAGAGCTTAAAGGAGTTAGAGAGTAAGTTAGAAAATATAGTAAAAGGAAATATTCCCTTTAAAAAGATATATGTAGTAATGTTTAGTACCTTTAGAGAAAATCTACTAGCTAATAAAATAGGGGAAATTGAGATTGAAATATTTAAAGTGTAGAGGGGGTGTAAACCTTGAAGATATTAGAGATGGATAATTATAATGAGATTTTATTACTATTGATGGACTTTTATAATATCAATAGTAATTATACAGACAAAGACTTAGAGGAATTTAAAAAAGAAAATAGTGTTTTGCAAGATATAGACATTGATGAAATTATCCACATGTTAGAAGAAATAGGAAAGTATCTTGAGAATAAGGATATTGAATATGAGAGTGAGTATATAGAAGATGAACAAGTTAGTAGAGATAGGAGTTTAGTATTAAGGAGAGCTACAATTATTGACTATATCAAAGATTTTAGAGGGTTAACATTTAAAGAAATAATAGCGGATATTAAAGGAATTAATTATAAAAGAGTAATATCTAGGAAGTATAGGCTTATAAAAAGAAGTGTCAAGAGGATAAGTCCGTATATAAAGGATTTTTTAAAACACCTAAAAGATAAAGTTATTGAGATAATAAAGCAAAAACCTGACATAGATAAGATAATATTAGCTTATAAGAAAACTGTACAGAGGGATTTAGATAAGGCGAGGTTAGATTTTGAAAAATCTAAAGGTGATAAAAGGATTGAACTAAGTAAGGATATTGATAGACTAAGCCAAGGAGACGGAATAATTCCAAAGTTAGATTTTGAATCTAATTTTAAATTTGGAATTAAAAGTATGGTTTATAATATAAGGCTTCTAATTATATTTCCACTCCTAAATTTAGGGGTGTATAAATATCTTTTAACAAAAGGTGAATTAGTAGAAGCTATAATTGTAACGGTAGTATTTATGGTAATTCAAATAGGGTTAAACTCATGGTTAGCTTATAGTAAAATAAAAAAGAAAGTAGCTGGAAGTTTGGAGTTAAGGAATTTCATGTGGGATGAATTCCCTTATGGAAACGGACTTCGTCAGGCATTTAGCTATATAGGTAAGAGTAATTATAGTATAGGAAATGATTTAGATGACTTTGATTTTGGAGATATGGACTTAGATGAAATGGAGAGGTTGGTTGTTGGGGAGGATAGGAATAGAAGTCCATCCTTTGCAAATGAATACGAAAAGGCATTAAAGGGATGGAATAATGAATATTTTAAAGGTAGTGAAATAACACCATTACCTATAGAGGAAAAAGATAAAAATGAATATATAACTAAGTTTTCATTTAAAATACCTTTAGAGTTGGAACTAGGTAAAGTGGAAAAGAAAATTCCTGAATATTCTAGGTATTGTGTTAAAACAATTTTACATGATGAAATAAGTATAAAAGATAGTAGAATAACATTATTTTTAGAAGAAAAGGAATTGCCTACAGTGGTTAAATTTGATGAAAGTAAAATTGATAAGAGTAGTGATACAAGAGTATATGTTGGGGAGGCTTTTGATGGCTCTGTTTATCTTGATTTTAATGATGAGCCTCATATGTTAGTTGCTGGAACTTCAAATTGTGGTAAGGGAGTTACACAAAATGTAATAATGATGCAACTATCTCAAAAAGGTGAGTTAATAATTATAGATTTATCTACAAAAGGTGGTGGTGACTATAGTTATTATGGAACTAAAGGATATAGAATCATTAATGAATTGGAAGAAGCGTTAAACTGTATCAATAAAATTAAAGAAGAAGCAGAAATTAGGATGAAGATATTTAAACAACACAATAGAAATAAATTATCTGCTTATAATAAAGTGGTTTCTAATGAAGAAAAAATTTATAGAAAATATATCGTAATAGATGAATTTGCCCAATTACAAAGGTTTGATAGTGAGGATAAAAGCAAAGCAAAGGAACTGGAAGATGCGATTATTGGTTTGGGTGAACAAGCAAGAGCTGTAGGAATACATTTTATTATTGCCACCCAATCACCAAAAGCAAATGTAATAAATACAGAATTAAGAAATAATCTTATGTTAAGAGCTATAGGTAAATGTGCTGATGATGAATCAAGTAGAGTTTGTCTTGATAATGATTTTGCATCTGTGGGGAGGATACCACAATTAATAAATCCTGAAGTAAGTGGTAGATTTATAATTAGAGGTGCTAAAACAAAAGATAGATTAGCTTTTCAAGGACATTTTGTAGTTCAAGTGCCACACGTGGAGTTTGCTGGTGATACAGCAGATGAACATATAGCAAAGTATGGTTACTTAGTAGAAGAGCCTAAAGTGAGCAAAATAATAGAAAGATATAAAAAGGGAGAAGTTAAAGAAAACTATATAGAACAATGTATAGACACAGATAAACAAATCCATAACACCCTTGAAGAAAAAACTGCTGAGGATTATTTATAGAGAGCTTGGAAACAGGCTCTTTTACTTGTTTTATTGGTTGATGAGTTGATGTTAATGTGATATAATAAAAACTAGGTAAACCGACGTGACGAAAATTGGTAAATTGATGTAACCATTGATATTACTTAGCTAGAGGGATTTGAAGAATTAAATGGTCTTCAAAACCAGCGCGAGGGGTTAGTAGCCTCTTGGGTGGGTTCGATTCCCACATATTCCCGCCATATAGAGTAATTTTAAGGCTTTAATCAATTCGTCGAATGAAATTGGTTAGGCCTTTTTTTATGTACTAAGACACCTAAAATACGACATAGATTATTCTTCCTATAACATTAGATACACAAATGATTTATCAATCTAATACAATAAGCAGAGAGGTGATTATTGTGGGAAAATCAAATAATACTGGATGTAATATTGACATAGGCCGATTAGCACTATTAGGTGCATTCATAACTCTGGTTGGAGATTTTTTTGTTTTTTAGCTGCTTTTACAGAAATACAGTCATCAGATAATGAAGGATGCAATCAGCAAAAAAGTCAGTCTGTTCAAAAGAAAATATATGCAGAGCATAAAATAAAAAAATTAGAATATGAGATATATAAGCTTAAAAAAGAGCTAGATAATTCTATTAACTAGTAAACTTATGAGTCCAATTGTTTTTGTTAGTACTTTGTTAACAAAAGAAAACATGTCACTTCTTTTCTTTATTTTTTTGTTGTTCATTGATATAATAATATAGGTTGGATGTTCTGCTCTGATAATTGTGAAATATATTTTCTCTTGAAAGGAGCCTGATTTATGGAAGAAAATAAAAATATTATGGTTTGTGTTACCCAGCAAAAAAACTGTGAAAGACTTATAAAGGGTGGCCATAATGAAATAGGAGAAGGGGACAATTTATTTGTAATAAACGTTGTAAGTAAAAATGATAATTTTTTATATAATTCAAACGACGGAGAAGCATTAGAATACCTTTTTGGAGTATCAAAAAAAGCAGGAGCAGAACTAGCTGTTATTAGATCTAAGGACGTAATTAAGGCGATTTCTGATTTTGCATTAAAGAATGATATTACTCATATAGTAATGGGTTCATCACCTAATCGTGAGGATATTGACAATAATAATATTCAATTAATACTTAAAAAAATGCTTCCAGATTCTAGATTTATAATTATCTAGGATTTCGGTAATCTGCTTTTAGCATTAAATACACTTCTTATGGGAAATATATTAGTACCGAAGGGAGTGTATTTTTTTGTCTAAAAGATTAAATTTACTAGTATTTAGTGGTGATTATGATAAAGCATTAGCTGCACTAATACTTGCTAATGGAGCAAGAGAGTTAGATATGGAGGTTACAATATTTTGTGCTTTTTGGGGACTACTTATGGTAAGGGAAGAAGATAAAAATTTATCAGCAAACAAGTCTTTGTTTGAGAAAATGTTCAGTATTTTTACTCCTAAGAGTGCAGAAAAGCTAGCATTATCTAGAATGAACATGGTTGGAGTAGGCAAAGGGATGTTAAAGAAAATGATGAAGGATAAAAACAAACCATTGTTAAAGGATTTTCTAAATGGTGCTAGAAAAAAAGGTGTTAAGTTTTATGGGTGTAAGCTATCTCAAGAGGTTATGGGATTTAAAAAAGAAGAATTTATACCTGAATTAGAGATAATAGAAGTATATCAATACCTTAAAGACGCATTGGAATCTGATATCCAGCTTTTCATATAATAATAAAATAATTTTCCTTTTATGCTAGATATTTGTCGAAAACATGTGACACTTTATGTTAAAAATGATAAAATATACTCAAACAAGCTGAAAGGAAGATTCTATGCTAAATCCCTATTTAGAAAACCTTGAGATTATTGACGTTTATTGTCAAAATAGTTTTCAAGAGATTTATAAATGTAAACATAAGGAAGAAAACGCATATTATCTTTTGAATTTAATAAGAGATAAGGAATTATTTTATGATATTGATTTAAAAGAATTTGTGAACTGTTTTTCATATGTTAAAGAGATTGGCGAAGTTGATGAGGGCATATTTATCGTAACTGAGCATAGCTCTAATATTTACTTATCTGAGTACTTAAAAAACAGAGAAATGACTTTATCAAAGCAAATTAATAATATTACCTATATTTTTGATACTTTGATTAAGCTAAGAACTCTATCCTGCAGCTTTATGGTTTCTTTATTTAACTATAATAATTTACTTGTAAACCATAACGGAGACATTAATTTCTCAGGTATCATAGAAATAGATGAAGAAGTAATTAATTCTGGGGAGGAAGAAGTATTCACAGCAATTGCAAATACAATGCATATGATTTTTACTAAGAGTGAGATAATTAATAGAAATATCTCTAAGGGCATACCACCTGACATTGAAAAAATCATTAGAGGCTGTATTGAACATGATTACTCAATGATTGTGGATCTAGTGTCAGATTATAAGGCTACTAGTATATACAGACTTATAAATCCTGAAAGAGAAGATATTAAAAGAGTTACTCACATGAGAAAAAGTATGTCTAGAAAAAGAATAATCTATATTCTTAAGACTAAAGGTGTATTAATTGCATTACTATTAATTCCTTTATTAGTCTGGGGAATGTCTTCACTACTAAAAAATTTCAAATCCGATGAAGATACTATTGCAAAAAATCCTCTTGTGAATACTCAAAGTAACATTGATACTAGTGATGGTGAAAGAGATGATAATATTAATCTTGTTGAGGATGATACTACAGAAGATTCATTTATAGAAGATATGGTTAATGATAAGGAATATTTAGATTTGTTTTTCTTCGAGGATAAAATTAAGGCACTAAATGAAAAAAGAATGGGGAAAATGGATTACTCAAAATATCATAGAGGACAATATTCATTAAAAGTATATAATGATACTGAAGAAAAGGCATCATACATTGTTGGATATATAGATTTTAGTGATGATAGCTTTTCATATGTGAAAAATAGAACAGTTAATCTATCCTTATGGCTTAATTCTGATATGACCACAGATTGTACTGTTGTTTTAAAGCTAGGTTCAGATGAAAAAGTACTAGCCCAGGTTGCCAAGAAGGCAAAGATAAAGGCTGACACATGGACACTACATAATGTTGAGATTAACACAAAAAATGGAGAATTCATGAAAGTTTACATAAATGCAAATTCCAATGATATAATTTGGGTTGATACAATGGATATAGATATATTAAAATAAGATGGCCTAGGTCATCTTATTTTAACTTTCATACAAAATATCCAAATATTTTAAAAAGGAAATAGGCATTAAAAATAGAATAATATAGTATTGGTTATAGGTGGGGTGATTAAATGAAAATTAGATATCTTTTAGGACGAGCTGGCTCAGGTAAGACACATAGAGTCCTAGATGAGATTGAATACAGAATAAAAGAAAAAGATGACCATAAGCTTATACTTTTAGTTCCAGAGCAATTTACTTTACAGGCAGAAGCCGATTTGATATTTAAGAAAAATTTTGAGGGAATCATGAGGGTAGAAGTACTAAGCTTTCAAAGACTGGGATACAAGGTATTAAATGAAACAGGCGGTATTAAAAAAACTGCCATAAATGAACTAGGAAAGATTATGGTGCTTAGAAAACTTTTTGAAGAAAATGCTAAAAATTTGACTGTTTTTAATAAGGCATCTAAAAAAGATGGATTTTTATCGAGCTTTTGTCAGCTTATAACAGAACTTAAAAAGGATGATATACCAACAGATATTCTCGAGAAAAAAGCAGAAGCAATAAATCAAGATAATATGCTGAAGCGAAAGCTAAAGGACATTTCACTCATATATAGTAAGTTCAATGAGTATATGGATGGCAAATACACCGATGATGAAGATAAGTTAAAATTGGTCATAAAAAAGCTTGATAATTCAACTTATTTTGATAATGCAGAGATTTGGGTCGATGGCTTTAATAGCTTTTCTGCATTAGAGTACAAAATATTAGAAAAGCTTATGACTAAAAGTAGAAAACTCAATCTTTCTCTTACTCTAGATATAAATAGCTCCAATAATATCAGTATATTTAATACTACATCAAACACATATGATAGATTAAGAAATATAGCTCATAACAATGGTGTGGAAGAAAGTAAAACCATATTAGATATTAATGAAAAATATAAGAACGATGAAATTTGGCATATTGAGAAAGAGCTTTTTGCATACCCTTATAGGAAATACGAAGCTCCCACAGAAAGAGTAAATATGTTCTATGGTTTAAACCAATATACTGAAATAGAAAATGTTGCATCACAAATAGCAACCCTTGTAAGGGACAATAAATATAGATGGAGAGATATTTCTGTAGTATGTAATATTATTGATAGTTACTCATCTACTATAAAAAGGGTCTTTGGTGAGTATGGGATACCATATTTTATTGATGATAAAAGAAGTATAATGAATAATCCTATAGTTAAATTTATTATTTCAGGGCTAGAAATAGTTTCTAGAAACTTTAGATATGATGATGTATTTAAATTTATAAAGACTGGATTTAGTGATTTAGACAAAAATGAATATGAGGAATTAGAAAACTATGTTTTGAGATATGGCATAATGGGAGATAAATGGCTCAAGGATTTCGTGTATGGAGACGATGCACAAGAGCTAGAAAGAATTAATGAGATTAGAGCAAAATTTATAGAGCATATTGTAGTATTTAGGAAAAGAGCTAAAAATAAAGCAAGAGTAGATGATTTAACAAAGCATCTATTTGAGTTCTTGACAGACATGAAAATTGATAAAAAGCTTAATGATTTAATTGAAAACCAGAAGAACAAGGGATATTTGGATTTAGTCAATGAAAATACACAGATATGGAACATACTTATGGAGGTACTTGATCAATTAGTTGAGATACTAGGAGATAAGAAAACAACAATTGGTGAATATGTGAGGATACTTGAATCAGGTCTTTTAGAATATCAGGTAGGAGTAATACCTCCAACAATGGATCAGGTTTTAGTTGGAAACTTAGATAGATCTAGAAGTCATGATATAAAGGCTTTATTTGTTGTAGGTGTAAATGATGGAATCCTTCCCTCTGCCTTAGAGGAAGGGGGGTTGCTTCTGGATGAGGAAAAAGCTGATATGAAACAGCTAGGGATAGAAATCTCCTCTGACAGTGAAACAAAAGCTTGTGAAGAAGAATTTTCTGTGTATGCTTCATTTACTAAGCCTAGTGAGTATCTATTTATTAGTTATGCATTAGGAGATAGTGAAGGAAAAGCCCTAAGACCTTCAATGTATGTTGATAGATTAAAAAAGATCTATAGTCGCCTTACTTTAGCTAGTGACATAGTAAAAGATGAAAAAGCAGAATTGGGTTTAATTTCCACACCTATGTCTACATTTAAGTATCTAGTTGAAAACTTAAGACTTAATCTAGATGGGAATGAGATAAAGGGTATGTGGTGGGATGTATATCATTGGTACTTTAATAAAGAGAGATGGAAAGAAAAGCTCAATATAGCCATAGAGGGCCTATACCATAGCAATCAGCAAGAAAAAATAGATAGGGAATATACTAAACAGATATATCAGCTTCCTTTTAGGTCAAGTATTTCCAGATTAGAGAAGTATGTAAACTGCCCATATTCTCACTTTGTGAAATATGGATTAGCCCCCCAGGAAAGAAGAGTTCAT
>JBBAFY010000071.1:0-11406 GCA_041655135.1 Tissierellales bacterium | reverse complement strand
TTTGTTTCAACAATCTTAGAGTAGCTGCCATATCCAATATCATATACACCTGTACCGCCAATAATAGCCTTTTCCATGCCACTCCTCCTATCTTAACCTTAATATATTCTCTTTATATGGTGGTCTTACTATTCCTTTTTCTGTTATAATGCCTGTAATATTTTCACTTGGAGTAACATCAAATGCTGGGTTATATACTTCCATTCCTTCTGGTGCTATTCTAATACTTTCAATGTGAGTAACTTCCTCTCCGCTTCTTTCTTCTATCTCTATTCCCTCTCCAGTTTCTGTATCAAAATCTATAGTAGTAGTGGGAGCAACCACATAAAATGGAACATTATAAACCTTAGCAACTACTGACAGCATGAAAGTTCCTATTTTGTTTGCAGTGTCTCCATTTAAAGCTATTCTATCTGCACCTACTAATATGACATCAACCTTTCCATCCCTTATTAAAGTAGCAGCAACATTATCAGCAATAAGCTTTGAAGGTATTCCCTCTTGCCTTAATTCCCAAGCAGTAAGTCTTCCACCTTGAAGTCTTGGCCTTGTTTCATCTGCATACACAAATATATCTTTCCCAGTATAAAAAGCTTCTCTTATGACTCCTAAAGCTGTTCCAAAGCCTGCTGTAGCCAAAGCGCCAGTATTACAATGAGTAAGAATGTTAGCTTTTTCAGGAATAATCTTATTCCCATGCTTACCCATTTCTTTATTAGTTTCGATATCCTCCCTAAGAACATTATCAGCTTCAGTTTTTATCTTCTCGTATATTTCTGTTACTGATAACTTCTCGTTTTCTTCTATTAGATTTCTCATCCTTCTTATTGCCCACATTAGATTTACTGCTGTAGGTCTTGATTTGTTTAGTATCTCTAGAGCTTCTTTCATTTTTTCTAGAAAATCTTCCTTGCTATTATTTATAAATTCTTTTGCTGCTAGAACCACTCCATATGAGGCTGCAGCTCCAATAGCAGGAGCTCCCCTTACAACCATATCTTTAATAGCAAACTCTACTTCTTTATATGTTTTGCATTCAAATATTTCATGTGTTATTGGTAGCTTTCTTTGGTCAATCAAATATAAAGTATCCTTTTTAAATTCAATAGCTTTAATATCTTTCAATTTTCTAACCTCCAAAAGTGTTCTCTATCGTCTTATCTTAATGAGAAGGTGTCTGTGGTCATTATTTCTTAATTAAGCTCTTAGCACATCTTTCCGCATTAAACATGACCTTTTCTAAATCTATTGTTTTAAGCTCATAGTTTTCCATTAGCACTTTACCGTCAACTATAACTGTTTCTACATCTGATGCTTGGGCTGAATAAGCTAATGATGCAACCAGATTATATCTTGGATAAAAATGTGGTTTGTTTAAATCTAACATAATAATATCTGCTTTTTTCCCAACTTCCAGTGTTCCCACTTCTCTATCTATGCCTAAAGCTTTTGCTCCATTTAAAGTAGCCATTCTAACAGCTACATCAGCAGGTATTGAGGTAGCCACACCTGTATACCCTTTATTAATTAATGCAGCTAAGTTAATTTCTTCAAACATATTTAAGTTGTTATTACTTGCGGAGCCATCTGTTCCAAGTCCTACATTTATTCCTCTTTTCAGCATATCTTCTACTCTTGCAAATCCATTTCCTAGTTTTAAATTACTGCCTGGATTGTTAGCTATACTCACTTTTTTCTCTGCCAATATCTCTATATCTTCGTCAGATAAATGAACACAATGGGCTGCTAATGTAGGGACTTCAAAAAGCCCTAAGTCATTAACATGCTTTACAGGAGATTTCCCGCGTAAATTGTAGCTATCTTCAATTTCTTTTTTGCTTTCTGATAAATGTATATGTATTCCCATTCTTTTTTCTGTTGCCATATCTATTACTTTTGTTAAGAATTCTGGATTACATGAATATGGAGCATGTGGTCCAGCCATTACAGTTATTCTTCCATCAGCTTTTCCATGCCAATTATCATAGAATTCTTTTGTGTTTTTTATCTTAGCCTGCTGATCCCCACTATCAGTAATTCCTATGGCTAAGCTTGCTCTTATTCCTGTTTCTGCTGTTGCTTTAGCTACTTCATCCATGAAAAAATACATGTCTGCAAAGGATGTAACACCAAACTTAATCATTTCTGCTATGCTTAGCATAGAACCCCAGTATACATGCTCTGGTATTAGATTTTCTTCACTGGGTATTATTCTATCAAATAACCATGTCCAGAATGGCAAATCATCAGCATAGTTTCTAAAAAGTGACATTGCTATGTGAGTATGTGAGTTTACTAACCCTGGCATTGCTAGTTTATTTGTTCCATCAATAATCTTATCTGCCTTAAAATCTTCTTCCACCATTCCTATGCTTTTTATTTTCCCGTTTTCTATAGCAATACTAGCCTTTTCCATAATTTCAGCATTTTCATCCATAGTAAGAACTGATGCATTTTTGATTAAAATATTCATATTATTCCTCCTCAAATTTAAAATAATATTCTTATAAATATAATATCCCAAAATTCTACTTTACTCTAATATAGATTATATATGAAAACAAGTAAAAATATAAGATGGTATTAGTCTCAGTCAAAAAAGCAACCCATTAATTAGTTAGTGGGCTGCTTCAGTATATGGGAATATATTAGTGGAGGTTAGAAAAAATGGTATCCTTTATCAAATCTCTAAATCCATTGGCTGTAAAATCCTTAACATTTACCCAGCCATTTTGGGAGTTATTATAGTCATTATAACTCTTGTTGTATATATACCCTTGACCCCCTTCATTAAACCCTTTTGCTATAAGTTTTTGTGTGTTTGCTCCAGATAAGTAATAGGAAAATTCGTTCTTATCATCTTTTACCTCAACTATATTAATAAAAGAATTCAGTATTGCTCTTTTTTCCTTTAATGTTACAAAGAACATCTTCATAAAAAAACAGCCTCCTTGGTAGAAAATCTATTCTAAATAGTATTCTACCTAAAGCGAGGCTGTTTTATGCTGTATAGTAAATCCAATAGAATTATTCCTATCCGAAACAAAGAGAGTTTATTTCTATTGTATTTCTAACCTTTCAATATCTTTGCATTTTGCTCCTCTATGAACTGATTTGTGTACAGTCTATAGTAGTATCCCTTCTTCTGTAACAGCTTGTGATGATTTCCTTCTTCTAATATTTTTCCTTCTTTTATTACAAGAATTCTATCTGCTGATCGTATTGTAGAAAGTCTGTGAGCTATAATAAAGCTGGTTCTTCCCTTTAATACTTTGTGTATGGCATTTTGAATTTTTTGTTCTGCTTCTGTATCTATTGAGGAAGTAGCTTCGTCTAATACAAATATTCTAGGATCTGCAAGTACCGCTCTAGCAAATGAAATAAGTTGTTTTTCACCTGTAGATAACTTGCCTCCACCTTCTCCAACTTCTGTATCATAGCCTTTGTCTAGCTTTTTGATAAAGTCGTGAGCATTTACTAGCTTTGCAGCTCTTATAACATCTAGCTCACTAGCATCTAGATTTCCATATCTAATATTATCCTTTATAGTTCCACTAAATAAGTGTGGTCCCTGCAACACATATCCTAAATTAGAATGTAGCCAAAGCAGGGGCATTTTTTTATAATCAATGCCATCTATTAGTATTTGACCACTTGTAGGCTCATAGAATCTGCAAGCAAGATTTACTATTGTACTTTTTCCTGAGCCTGTTTCTCCAACTAAAGCTATTGTCTCACCCGCTTTAATATTAAGATTAAAATTTTCTAGAACCTTTTCACCAGTATTATAGGAAAATGTGACATCCTTATATGTTATATCACCCTTAATCTCAGGCCAAGCCTCTTTATTTGGTTTAAGTGAGTCTCCATATTCATTTGTTACATCTTCACTGTCCTTTATTTCAAGATTTGTATCTATCATAGACATAACCCTTTCAGCAGAAGCCTGAGCTGATTGTAGTTCAGCAAAAACACGCGCTACTTCTCTGACAGGCTCAAAGAACTGTACTGTATATGATATAAATGCTACTAAGGTACCATAACTAATGGCTTCTAAGAAGACACTTTCTCCGCCATACCAAATTGCTAAACCTGTTCCTATTGAAGACAAAATTAAAACAACTGGCTGAAATAATGAAGAAAATACTGCTGCTCTTATGGAGTTAGCCTTCATGCTTGATGTCAACTCAATAAACTCATTTAGGTTTTCCTCTTCTCTAACTAAAGTTTTAGTGGTTCTAGCGCCCATTATTCCTTCGTTAAAAGCACCAGTAATACGTGAATTTGTTTTTCTAGTTTCTCTATGTGCTTTTAGTATTTTTTGTTGAAAATACATACTTACTACTGCTAGTATTGGCATCACTAATAGTACTAGTAATGCTAGTTTCCAGTTTAGAGTAAACATTACAATTGACATAACGATCATTAAAACAAATCCCCAAACCATGTCAACAATACCCCATGCAATAGTGTCTCCTAGTCTCTGCACATCTGATGTCATACGAGCCATTATCCATCCTACTGGAGTATTATCAAAATATGAAAATGATAGCTCCTGTAAGTGTTTAAAACCCTTTCTCCTAATAATATAAACAAGTCCCGTTTCTACTTTTCCTGCTATAGCTATGAAGAAGCCTATTGTAAAAACCTGAATTACAATTAGCAGAAAATATACTATTCCAAAAATTACAATTCCATCAATATATAGACCATTAAAGATTGTAATTCCCTTTAAATTGCTTTCTACTACATAGTTATCCACTATAAATCTTGTCATTAGCGGAAAAATCGCATCTGTAACTGCTAAGCTTACCATTAAGAAGCATAGTATTATTAATTGCTTTTTTAAGGGCTTTGCATAAGAAAAAATCTTTTTCCACAATTTCAAGTCAAATTTACTATTATAATCTTGTTCTTGAAAAGAACTCATATATTTACACCACCTTTTTCGTCAAAACCTTAATGTCTAAACTGTTTTTGTCCCTGTTAAAAGCTCTTCCTCCAAGGAATTCTGAATTTCCCAAATACGTCTGTATAATCCTTGCTGTGCAACTAGTTCTTCATGACTACCAGATTGGACTAGCTCTCCACCATCTAACACCAGTATGATATCAGCCTCTGATAGTGTTGAAATTCTATGAGAAATTATAAATGTTGTAGTCTTTTCCTTCCTTCCTCTCAAAGCCTTTCTTATATTTGCATCAGTCTCAGTATCTACTGCACTAAGGGAATCATCAAATACAAGGACTGGATAGTCGTTAATCATAGTCCTAGCTATGGCAACTCTTTGCTTTTGTCCTCCTGAAAGAGTGACCCCACGCTCTCCTACTAATGTCTCATAGCCTTTTTCAAAGTCTAATATTACATCATGAACAGAAGCAATTTGAGCTGCTTCAAAAACCTGAGAATCAGTTGCATCCTTTTGTGCAATTTTAATATTATTCTTTATATTCTTTGAATATAGAAAAGGCTCTTGTAGAATTATACCTACATTTTTTCTGATCCATTTTTTATCTATTTCCCTAAGCTCTATTCCATCCATTTTAACAGAACCCCTCTGATAATCATAAAGCCTTCCTAAGAGATGGATTAAAGTAGACTTACCAGCACCTGTTGGACCCAATATTGCTACTGTTTGCCCTTCTTTAACTTTAAAGGATAGATTCTTTAGAATAGGTCTATCTTTCTCATATTCAAAATAAACATCTTCAAATTCTATCTCTCCCTTTATTTCAGGCTTCAACTGATTTTCATCAGTTATTTCTAAAGGTTCATCTAATATTTCGCCTATTCTCTTCAAGGAAACTATCATTTTACCGAAGTCTGCTAGAATTCTACCCAATTGTCTTATTGGCCAAAGTAGCATCCCTTCATAAGTAGTAAATACTACTAATGTACCTAAAGATATCTCCCCTGATGCAGCCCAATATGCACCAAATATTAGTACTGCTCCAATCTGTAATAGGCACACTGCATCTGATACTCCCCAATACCAAGCAAGTAATTTAATAAGTCTATAAGTTAAACCCTTGAACTCAACATTTTTTTCATCAAATTTATCTATTTCATACTGTTGGCGGGCAAAGGCTCTAACCACTCTTATTCCAGTAAGATTTTCTTGAAGCACGTTTGAAAGCTTACCTTCAGCCTCATCTGATTCTTGGAATGCATTCCTCATTTTGACGAAGAATACTATTGCTGCAACAAAAATTATTGGCACTACTGTCATCGCAATTAAAGTAAGCTTAACATTTAAAGAAAGTAATATACTCAGTACAAATGTAACCATAAAAATGGCATAACCTATTTCTACAAATTGAACTGCCAGAAATCTTCTTATAGTTTCAATATCTGAAGTACATCTTTGTATTAAGTCCCCTGTTTCAGCTTTTACATGATATTCATATGATAAATGCTGCAAATGATCGTATACCTTCTCCCTAAGATTTTTAGCTATAGACTCAGAAGCTACTGCAGACCACTTACCTCTTAAGTAAGTAAATATTCCTCTTCCAATAGTTAAAAATACTAAGACTATACTACATATCCATAAATTTTGAACTAAAGTGCTTTTGCCACCTAATGAGTCTACTATATTGCTTATCCAAATCGGCAATGTCATTGGTTCATTTCCTATTACTGAGTCAATAGTAAAACTAATGACTAAAGGTCCTGCCAATGTGAATATTGTAGCCAATGCTACGCTTAATATTGCACCAATATATAATAATCTATTGCCTTTCATTGATTTCATTAATAATTTTAAACTATCCACTAATTATACACCGTCCCTTTGATGTTTTTGTTAACGCATTTGTCAACCCGATTCGAGAATAAAACTCCATTCCATTTTTCTTTTAAATAATTTTGTCATAATAATTCCTCCCTACAATCTGTAATTCGCAGTTTCGAAACACAAATTTGTTCACTCCCATTCGGTCGTGCAAATTTGGTTCTCATTGCGTTTGACCTACCATCGATTTATGATAGAAGATTTCATAAATCGGGTTAGGTCATAAAAAGCCATAGGATTATTATTTCCTATGGCTTCAAGAGAATACGAGAATATTATGCTTCAAAAAAGACAGTATAAACCCATATAAATACAAAAAACCATAGGATGATATACACAACCCCATGGCTATTTTTACATAGTATAAAAATTAACAAATACTAAATAAACACCTCAAAAAACACTGGTCGTGTATAAAAATTATTTAATTCTATTCTACTTTTATTCATTACAATATTTACTCTGATGTTCATGACACGACCTCCTTTTTGAAATATTTACTAACATAAAGTAGTATATTATAAAAATATGGAAAATACAAGTATATTTTTATTTTGTAATACAAATGTAATATACACCTAATAAATCAAAAGACCAGCTTAGTATTAAGCTGATCTTTTTGATATTATATGGAATCTATTATTTTACTACTATATTGAATATTCTTCCTGGTACGTATATTTCTTTTACTATAGTTTTACCTTCTATTAGGCTATAAAGCTTTTCGTCTTCTGCTAGTTTAGCTTTAGCTATTTCCTGAGTTGCATCTGCTGGAATTGATATAGCGCCTTTTACCTTGCCGTTAACTTGAACTGCTATTTCAATTACGTCCTTTACAGTTTTAGCTTCATCCCAAGTAGGCCAAGCTTGCTGATTTAGCATTCCACCAAATCCATTTGCATCCCATAGTTCCTCAGATATATGAGGTGCTACTGGGTTTAGTAGTGTAAGGAATGTTTTAAGCTCTGCCTTATTGATTTTTCCTACATTGTTGAATTCGTTTAACAAGCTCATAAGTGCTGCCACAGCTGTATTGAATTTCAATGTTTCGTAGTCTTCACTTACCTTTTTAATGGTTTTATGCATACTTGTTTGAAGCTCTTTTGAGTACACTTCTCCATCAACTATTAATTCTTGAAGTCTCCATACTCTATCTAGAAATCTTCTACAGCCCTTAACTCCATTTTGTGACCAAGGAACACTTTTCTCAAAATCGCCTATAAACATTTCGTACAATCTTAGGGTATCTGCACCAAATTCATCTACTATTTCATCTGGATTTACTACATTACCTCTTGATTTTGACATCTTTTCATTGTTTTCTCCAAGCACCATACCATGTGATGTTCTTTTTTGATATGGCTCTGGAGTAGGCACTATGCCACAATCATATAAAAATTTATGCCAGAATCTTGAATACAATAAGTGAAGTGTAGTATGCTCCATTCCACCATTATACCAGTCAATAGGTAGCCAATAATCAAGATTTTCTTCACTTGCTAACTCCTTATCATTATGTGGATCAGTATATCTTAGGAAGTACCAAGATGAACCAGCCCATTGAGGCATGGTATCAGTTTCCCTCTCCCCATAGCCATTACACTTAGGACAAGTGGTCTCTACCCAATCTCTAATTTTAGCAAGTGGTGATTCCCCATTATCTGTAGGCTCATAGCTTTCTACCTCTGGAAGTAGTATTGGGAGCTGATCTTCGGGAACTGGAACCCATCCGCATTGTTCACAATAAACTAAAGGTATAGGCTCTCCCCAGTATCTCTGTCTTGAGAATACCCAGTCTCTCAACTTAAAGTTAGTTTTTCTATGTCCTAATCCCTTTTCTTCTAGCCAATTACTGATCTTCTCTTTTGCTTCATTAACTGGAAGTCCATTTATAAAGTCTGAATTTACAATTATACCTTCTTCAGTATCTGTATAAGCGGACTCCTCTACATTACCTCCAGCTACTACTTCTATGATAGGCATATTAAACTTCTTAGCAAATTCCCAGTCTCTTGTATCATGACCTGGTACAGCCATTATAGCACCTGTTCCGTAAGACATAAGCACATAGTCTGATATCCATATAGGCATTTCTTTATTGCTTACAGGATTTATAGCACTTATGCCATTTATTTGTACCCCTGTCTTTTCTTTAGCCATTTCTGTTCTTTCAAAGTCGGATTTCTTATGTGCATATTCTCTATATTCTTCAATTTCATCAAAATTATTTATTTTATCCTTAAGTTCATTTATAAGAGGATGTTCAGGTGATATGACCATATATGTTGCACCAAAAAGTGTATCTGGTCTTGTTGTATAGACTGTGATCTTTCTATGACCAGTTATTTTAAAGTCTACTTCCATCCCTTCTGACCGACCTATCCAATTTTTCTGCTGTATTTTAACCCTGTCAATATAATCAACTAAATCTAAGTCCTTTATTAATCTCTCAGCATATTCAGTTATTTTAAGCATCCACTGATTTTTAGTCTTTCTAACTACTTCTCCACCGCAACGTTCACATCCACCATTTACTACTTCTTCATTAGCTAGACCAACCTTACAGCTGGTGCACCAGTTAATAGATGCCTCTTTCTTGTAGGCTAATCCTTTTTCAAATAGTTTTTGAAATATCCACTGGGTCCATTTGAAATACTCTGGATCAGTTGTATTGATTTCTCTTGACCAATCAAAGGATAATCCTAACGACTTTAGCTGCTCCTTAAATCTTGTAACGTTTTTTTCTGTTACTATGGCTGGATGTATCTTGTTTTGTATTGCATAGTTTTCTGTAGGAAGTCCAAATGCATCCCAACCCATTGGATATAGTACATTATATCCTTCCATTCTTCTTTTTCTAGCCACTACGTCAAGGGCTGTATATGGTCTAGGATGACCTACATGTAGCCCTTGTCCTGATGGATAAGGAAATTCTATTAATGCATAATATTTTGGTTTTGATTTATCATCTGAAGCATAGAATGTTCCCTTCTCATCCCAAATGTCTTGCCATTTCTTTTCAATTGATTTTGGATTATATTCTTTCATCTTTCTCACTCCTCAACACACAATATTATATTTTTTTAGTTTTTAATAGATACTAAACGAACATTTGTAGGACATGACTATAATTCTTAGCCAATGTAAGTGAAAAATCCGTAAAGCAGCTTCCACTGTTTGAGCGAAGCGAGTTTGCAAACTGTAGGATTTTTTACTGGAATGAGCTTTAGAATTATTCATGTCCGAAACCGTGAGTGTGTATTCTATTAAAAACTCTACAAAAATAAAAAAACCTTTCAACTCATATAGAGACGAAAGGTTCGCGGTACCACTCTAATTGACAGTAAGGTTATACTGTCCACTTAATAACTTTAACGGATTCACCCGATTAGAGCTAAGATACTTCGCTCTAATAGCTCGGAGACTAGTTCAGTTATTGTTGCTATCGTTTTACACCAGCCAACGACTCTCTAAAAGCAACTTCATAGCCTACTACTTCTCTTCAACGCAATTATTCTAATTATATGGTATTGTACCAAATTTTTTTATATAAAGCAAATGTTATTTATACTGTTTCTATACTATATGCTAAACCCTCATATTAAACATATTATTTGCATAAACTAGAGAAAGATATTCTTATAAAGTATTATTTTTAATCATCTAACACATAAGAAAGTAGGAGTTAGTTATGGAGAAAAGATATCTTGCGCCTTCAGAGGTTGCAAAAGCGATTATTTATTCTGCAGAGACAAAGGGAGATTTGTCTATAACTAGAATGTTGATTCTTGGAATAATGGCAGGTATATTAATTGGTTTTGGCTCTTTTGCCAATATTGTAATAACACAAACTTTAGGTAATATAGATTTAGGCCTATCAAAATTTATAGGTGCTTCTGTTTTTCCGGTAGGTCTTATACTAGTGATTCTTTCTGGTAGTGAGCTTTTTACTGGGAATAATCTTATGACAATAGCTCTAGTGGATGGAAAAATAACATTCACTAAAATGATAAGGAATTGGTTTTTTGTCTATTTAGGCAACTTTATAGGTTCTCTATTATTAGCATATATAGTATATAATTCTGGATTAGTAAATGATAATGTACTCTCTAATGCACAAAAAATTGGCCTAACTAAAATCTCATTGACCTTCCAAGTTGCTTTTGTTAGAGGCTTTCTTTGTAACATGTTGGTTGTGCTTGCAGTATGGTCAGCTACAGCTGCAATGGATATAGGTTCAAAGATTTTATCACTATGGTTTCCGATTATGATATTTGTTTTAAGTGGATTTGAGCACAGTATCGCAAATATGTTTTTTCTTCCTCTAGCAATCTTCTCTGGATTACCTACTACTTGGAACAATATTTGGATAAAAAACCTTATTCCAGTGACTTTAGGGAATATAGCAAGTGGAGGAATATTGGTTCCACTAGTATATTACATTACATATATTTTACCTGCCAAGAAAAAATATGATTAAAATGCGGAAATTCTGTACTTCTATACCTAATTTCCGCATTTTCTATTCTTCAAATGTCCCTCTTATCTTTACTTCTCCGTTTTCATACATTACCTTTCCTCTAGCGATTACTGTAGTTATATTTAAATCATCT
>JBBAFY010000070.1:0-11523 GCA_041655135.1 Tissierellales bacterium | reverse complement strand
AATAATGTCTTTGCCAACAATCTTAATGTTGACAATTCCATATGTTTCTTTTAAAAAAGTTAAATTAGATGATCTTTGACCCACAAAATTTGATATTTCTTTTCTATTTAGTAAAACCTGAATACTATTACTTATTGCAGGATTATTTTCATAATGCAATTTTAAATATTCTCTATAAATTCTTCCCTCTACTAGTTGTCTAAAAGCAGGATGGAACGGGCCTGCTACTACGTCCTTATTCTCTGCAATATTATCTGTTGGTTGTAGTCCAACTCTAATAACATTTATATCATAGTAATTAAACAACATCAATAAATCAATACAGATCTCAACAGCTTCGTCTAAATTTAATGGTATATAAGTACCTAAAGTATAATTCTTTTCTAAATATGTATCCTTAATTATTAATGTAGGATATATTCGAACAAAGCTTGGTTCTAGACTAATCAGTTTCTTCGCTGTCAATATTTCTTTAATAGAATTACTTCCTGGTAGTCCAACCATCATTTGTAAACCTAATATAAAACCATAATCTTTAATAAGCTTGGAGGCGTTAACTACATCTATATCTGTATGTCCTCTATAGCTGTTTTGTAGAACATCAGTAGACATTGATTGTACCCCTAGCTCAATAATATCAACATCATATTGTTTCAACAGATCGAGTTTTACACAATCTATATAATCAGGTCTAGTAGAAATCCGAATTCTATCTATGTATCCTTTGTTCTTGTAACCATAGGCTATATCCAAAAGCTTTATTTGTGTGTCCCTATCTATACCTGTAAAACTTCCACCAAAAAAAGCTATCTCTAGTTTTTCATTGGTCTCAGTAATAGTACTCAAATATTTTTCAATTGTACTTATTATGTTCTCCACATCTATATTAGCTTTTTCCTGTGCAATTTTCCTCTGGTTACAAAATATACAGTCGTGTGGACATCCTATATGGGGAACAAATATTGGGATAATGTGGTATTCAATGCTCATTTTCTGCTTCTATTCTTTCTAAAGCTATTTTAGCAGCATATTGCTCCGCTTCTTTCTTGCTTTTACCAAAACCTTTCCCTAGTACTTTATTTCTAACCATAACTTCAGTATGAAATACTTTACTATGATCTGGACCTTCTTCTGATATTATTTTGTATTCGATTCTAGATTTTGTTTTTTTCTGCAATATTTCTTGAAGCTGAGTTTTATAATCTATAAACAATTCTCTTCCATCAACTGCATTTTCAATAATACCTGTCATGTATTTCAATACAAAATTTTTAGCATTATTAAACTTACCATCCAAGTAAATAGAGCCTATTAGCGCCTCAAAAGCATCTGCTAATATAGATACTCGATCTCTTCCTCCAGTTACTTCTTCTCCTTTTCCTAGAAGCATATATCTTCCCAAATCAATTTGTTTTGCTACATAGGAAAGAGAAGGCTCACAAACCACTGTAGCTCTAAGTTTAGTCAACTCTCCTTCAGGATAGTTGGAGTATTTTGTAAAAATATAATCACTAACTATTAAACCTAGAACTGAGTCCCCTAAAAATTCAAGTCTTTCATTATAAGTAATCTTGTATCTCTTATGCTCATTTGCATAAGAACTATGAGTCAAAGCCCAACTTAGTAATTCCACATTATTAAATCTATATCCGATTTTTGTTTGTATTTCATCTAGCATGTGTAGCCTTTCAGTATCTTTTACATGTCTCATAAAGATTCCTCCATATATAAGTTTCTATATAGAGGTGTTATTGTAGATATTTTAAATACATTAAAAAACCTACGATAACACCCACATACATTAGTTTACTATATAACATGTTGATTATGCAAATTTTAAATAGAAATACCATTTGAATAAAGATTTAAGGATTAGATTAATCTAATCCCTAAATCTTTTAATGACAATGGATGCATTATGTCCACCAAAACCAAGTGAATTTGAAATAACTAAGTCAATTTCTGCAAAAATACCTTTATTTGGGATATAGTTCAAGTCACATTCTTCATCATAAGTTTCATAGTTTATTGTTGGTGGTAAATACCCGTTAACAATAGCTAAAGAACACACGCAAGCTTCTATTCCTCCAGCTGCACCTAATAAATGTCCTGTTACAGATTTAGTAGAGCTTATTTTAAGCTTATATGCATGTTCCTTAAATACTCTCTTAATTGCAGCAGTTTCTAATGCATCATTATAAGTTGTGGATGTACCATGAGCATTGATATAATCAATCTCTTCTGGTAAAACCCCTCCATCTTCTAATGCCATTTGCATAGCCCTAGCAGCACCTTCTCCACCTTCTGAGGGTGTAGTAATATGATATGCATCTGAAGTAGCGCCATAGCCAATCACTTCTCCATATATCTTTGCACCTCTTTTTAGTGCATGCTGTAGTTCTTCTAAAATTAGAATCCCTGCTCCTTCCCCCATAACAAAGCCATCCCTATTTTTATCAAATGGTCTACTGGCTTTAGTTGGTTCTAAGTTATTTGTTGATAATGCTTTCATGGAGGAAAAACCTGCTAATGCCATTGGTGTAATTGAAGCTTCTGTGCCACCAGTAACTACAATGTCGTTATCACCTCTTTGAATTACTTTGAAAGCATCACCTATTGCATTTGTTGAAGAAGCACAAGCTGTTACTATAGTTTCATTTACTCCTTTTGCTCCTAAAATAATTGATATTTGTCCAGCTGCCATATTTCCTATCATCATAGGTATAAAAAATGGGCTAACACGTTTCGGTCCTTTTTCTATTAATCTATTATGCTGCTCTTCAAAAGTCTCAAGGCCTCCAATACCTGAACCTATGATTACACCCATTCTCTCTTTGTTAATTTCATCTAAATCAATACCTGAATCTTCTATTGCAAGCTTAGATGCAGCTACTGCAAATTGGGTAAACCTGTCCATCTTCTTAGATTCCTTTTTATCAATATATTTTTCAGCCTCAAAATTCTTAACTTCACCAGCTATAGTCGTACTAAAACCTTCAGTATCAAACCTAGAAATTTGAGATATACCACTTTTCCCACAAAGGAGGGAATCCCAAAATTCAGTGTTCCCTATTCCTATAGGGCTTATAATACCTAAACCCGTTATCACTACTCTTTTTTTCATACTATCCCTACCCATCTCTTTAAAATATGTTAAAGATAAAAGTTTCTATATTCTATAATTAAGATCCATTTCAAAATATTATATTCTATTAGCATAAGCTAAAATTGATTTTTATAATTACTATTTTAAAGGTCCCGACTATATCGGGACCCTTTTTACTTTTACTACTTAGTATTATTCTGAATATAATTAACTGCATCCTTTACAGTAGCTATCTTTTCTGCTTCCTCATCAGAGATTTCTATATCAAACTCATCTTCAATAGCCATTATTAACTCAACAACATCTAAAGAATCGGCATCTAAATCTTCTTGGAAAGAAGATTCAAGAGTTATTTCTGACTCCTCAACATCTAATTGTTCAGCAATTAATTTCTTAACTTTTTCAAGTATCATAAATACACCCCCCTTCAATAGATATATTATATTAGATTATTATGCCACCATCAACTACAATAACTTGCCCTGTTATGTATTTAGCTAAATCGCTTGCTAGAAATGCAACAGTATTCGCTATATCTTCAGGTTTTCCAAGTCTATTAAGAGCTATTTTATCCAAATAATTTTCTATAACTTCTTCAGGAAGCTTTTTAGTCATGTCTGTATCTATAAAGCCTGGAGCAACTGCATTTACTCTAATGTTTTTCTTGCCTACTTCTTTTGCTAATGATTTCGTAAATCCAATAACTCCTGCCTTTGAAGCAGAATAATTACTCTGACCTGCATTTCCTGAAAGACCAACAATTGATGTTATGTTAATTATACTGCAGTTTTTTTGTTTAATCATATTTCTTATAAGACTTTTTGTAACATTAAAAGTTCCTTTAAGATTTACATCTATAACACTGTCCCAATCCTCTTCTGCCATTCTCATTAGAAGATTATCTTTTGTAATTCCTGCATTATTTACTAATATGTCTATTCTATAAAAATAATTCATACCTTCTAATATCAATTTTTCTGCATCTTCTTTTTTAGATACATCAGCTCTTAAAGCAAGAGCTTTTCTACCCATGCCTTCTATTTTAGTCAATACTTCTTTCGCTTTAATTTCATTACTATTGTATGAAAAAATAACATCGGATCCAAGAGACGCAAGTTTAAGAACAATAGCTTCTCCTATTCCTCTTGAGCCTCCGGTTACCAAGGCTACTTTACCTATAAGATTCATTTTTGTCACCCCTAATGCTTAAGTGTATTTGTCAAATTTTCTAGTGTTTCAATATTTTCTACATGATATAGATTTAGGTCTATACCAAACTTCCTACCAATTTTTTTAGCAAACCCGACTAAAGTTTTGCCAGGACCAATTTCAACAAGAGTATGAGCGCCGTCATTTATCATACGCTCAATAGATTGTTCCCATAAAACTGACATAGAAACCTGTTTAACTAATAAATCTTTAATTTCTTCAGTCGTATCAACATAATTTCCTGTCACATTCGAAATAATGTTCCTAATTGGTTTATTTATTACAATTTTATCTAAGTCTTCTTTTAGTTTATCTCCTGCACCCTTTAACATACTGCAGTGAAATGGAGCACTTACGGGTAAAATAGTCGCTTTTTTAGCTCCTTTGGCTTTTGCAATATCACATGATTCTTTTATTGCTTCAATCTCACCTGATAAGACAACTTGACCAGGACAATTATAATTTGCTCCTTCAACAATCCCCTTTATACTTGCTTCTTTAATTATATTTTCTATTGTTGCATTATCCAGCCCTAATATTGCAGCCATAGTACCTTTACCTAAAGGTACAGCCTCTTGCATATATTTCCCTCTTTTTCTTACTAACCCTACAGCATCTTCAAAGTGTAGTGCTCCACTGTATACTAAAGCTGTATACTCTCCAAGGCTTAAACCTGCACATATCTCTGCACTTATACCATATTCTTCTATTACTTTTAATATTGCAATAGACGTTGTTAATATTGCAGGTTGTGTGAACTCAGTCTTAACTATATCTTCATCAGAGCCATCAAAACATAGATTTTTCATATCTAAATTTAGTATTTCACTTGACATATTAAATACTCTATCTGCGGCAGGATATCTCTCTGCAATTTCTTTACCCATACCTATATATTGAGCACCTTGACCAGGAAACACAAAAGCAATTTTACTCATCCTATCACCTCTAATTACTATATATCCTATTTTTAACTGCTTCAGCTTCTTTCATAATTTCTTGAATAACTGCCTTACATGACTTAATATCTTTTATCAGTCCACTAATTTGTCCTGCCATAATGGAACCATTTTCAATGTCTCCGTCAATAACAGCATTTTTTAACATACCAACTCCAATTTTTTCAATTGTTTCTATATCTGTATTTTGTCTTTCAAGCTCAATTAAATTTTTAGTAAATTTATTTTTTAATGACCTAACAGGATGTCCAGTACTTCTTCCAGTGACTACTGCATCTCTATCTGATGACTTAACAATTGCAAACTTATAGTTTTCGTGTACTTGGCACTCATCTGTACAAACAAATCTAGTACCAATTTGAACTCCTTTTGCACCTAGTGCTAATGCTGCAATTAAACCTCTACCATCAGCAATTCCACCTGCTGCAATTACAGGTATACTAACCTCATCAACAACCTGAGGTACTAAAGACATAGTAGTTATCTCTCCAACATGGCCTCCTGCTTCTGTTCCTTCTACAATAATTGCATCAGCTCCAATTTTCTCCATCCTTTTACCCAAAGCAACCGAAGGAACAACTGGAATCACTTTTGCTCCAAATTCTTTAAATCTGCTCATATACTTCCCTGGATTTCCTGCTCCTGTTGTAACTACAGGCACTCTCTCTTCACATATAAGATCAACTATTTCATCTACATAAGGTGATAATAGCATTATATTTACCCCAAAAGGCTTACTAGTAAGTTTCTTTATTTTAGTTATCTCTTCATATATAACTTCTCTAGGAGCTGCACCACATCCTATAATTCCTAATCCTCCAGCATTAGAAACAGCTGCAGCTAATTCCGCTGTTGCTACCCATGCCATTCCACCTTGTAAAATTGGATGTTCAATACCTAGTAAATCGCATATTTCAGTTTTAATCAATTTAAAACCTCCCTCTACTATGCCATCTTAACAATATTGCTCCCCAAGTAAGTCCACCACCAAAGCCAATTAGTAAAACAACATCATCATCTATTATCTTATTCATTCTAACTGCTTCATCTAATGCTACAGGTATAGATGCAGATGACATATTTCCATAATTCTCTAGATTGACATATACTTTGTCTTGGTCAAGTTTTAGTTTTTTCCTTGCTGACTCAATAATTCTCATGTTTGCTTGATGAGGAACTAAATAATCAATATCTTCCAGCTTTAATTTGCTTTTCTCAATAATTTTAAGCGATATTTCTTCCATCTTCCTTACAGCAAACTTAAAAACCTCATTTCCTTCCATGTATATATAATGCTGTTTATTTCTTACAGACTCAACAGTAGCTGGTACTAATGAACCTCCAGCAGTCTGTTTTAATAAGTTTTTTCCTTCTCCGTCTGCACCTAATTCTAATCCTAATACTCCCTTTCCTTCAGGAACCTCGCTAATAATTGCAGCTCCTGCCCCATCACCAAATAATACGCAAGTATTCCTATCTGTCCAATCTGTTATTCTAGAAAGAGCTTCAGTACCAATAAGTAAAACATTTCTATATATGCCAGAACTAACAAATGAATATGCAACCGAAAGACCATATAGAAACCCTGAACATGCGGCTTCTAGGTCAAATGCAGCTGCATTTTTACAATTCAATCCTTCTTGTACTAGGCAGGCTGTTGATGGAAACATCATATCGGGAGTAACTGTTGACACAATTATTAAATCTATATCTTCAGGACTCATTGCTGCACTATTAAGAGCTTTTTTTGCTGCTTCTATAGCCATGAAAGAAGTCCCTTTACCTGTGTCAAGAATTCTTCTTTCCCTAATACCTGTTCTAGTGGTAATCCATTTATCTGTAGTATCAACAATTTTCTCTAAATCAAAATTTGTTAATATTTTTTCTGGTAAATAACTTCCAGTACTAATAATACCAACACCGTTAATTTTCTTCCTCTGTATCATGTCTACCTCCTAAAGAGTTTATCTCAGATGCAATTTTTTCAATTACATTATTTTCTGTAAAAACTATTGCTTGTTTTATTGCATTTTTAATAGCTTTTGAGTCTGAGCTACCATGTGCCTTTATAATAATTCCTCTAGTTCCCAATAGTGGTGCTCCCCCATATTCTGTATAATCCAGCCTACTCTTAAATTTCTTAAAACTAGATTTAAGTAATAAGGCACCTATTTTACTTTTAAAAGAGCTCATAAATTCTTCTTTTAACATACTAAAAATTGACATAGCAAGCCCTTCAGTTAATTTAAGTATTATATTTCCAACAAAACCATCACATACTATAACATCAGTAACTCCTTCTGGAATATCACGGGCCTCTACATTTCCAGTAAAATTAATATTAGTATTTTTTAATAATGTAAATGATTCCTTATATAGTTCATTTCCTTTTCCTTCCTCAGCACCAATATTTGCAAGGGCTACCTTAGGATTTGAAACATTCAGTATTTTTTCTGAATATATAGAGCCCATGATAGCAAATTGTTGAAGATATTTAGCTTTACAATCTGTATTAGCACCAGCATCTAATAGTAATGATATTCCTTTTTTAGTAGGATAAGGTATTGCAAGGGCAGCTCTGTCTACTCCCTTAATTCTTTTTACAATAAGTAGACCCCCAGCAAGTAACGCTCCAGTACTTCCAGAGGATACAAAAGCATCTACATGTCTATTTTTTAAGAGATTAAGACCAATTACCATTGACGATTGTTTTTTTCTTCTTATTGCCATAGCCGGTTCTTCTTCATTAGTAATAACTTCTTCTGCATTAATAACCTCTATCTTATTACCTTTATATTCATTTTTTAACAATTCGTTTTCTATTTTTTTTTCTTCACCAATAAGAACTATATTAACTCCTAATTCCCTAGTTGCCTCTATACTTCCCCTTACTGTAGCAAATAAACCTTGATCTCCGCCCATTGCATCTACAGCTATTTTCATTTAATTCGCCTCCTAATTTTTTTGCTCAATAGATGCTAGTATAAATTTCCCTCTAAAAACTTGTTTCTGTCCTACATAAGTAAAAACATGTACAAAGTATTTATTGGCCCTTTTTCTAGTAACTTCAGCCTTAGCAATTAGTTTCTCTCCTGCCTTAACTAAATCTTTATATTTAACATTTGCAACTCCTGTTAGAGCAACATCTGCATCTATTACTGCAATAGCTAAGGATTCTGCTTGAGCATATATATTATGTCCTCTTACAATACTTGTTTTTAAGAAGGCCATAGTTTCATCAGTTTCAAGTATTGATATTCCGCTTGTTCCTAAATTGATATCTACCAATTCTCCAACAATTTCAGTTCCTCCGATTGCTCTCACCTTAGAATAGCTCTGCTCAGCTACATTCTTAATACGTTCTCTTAATTCTGGTATACCTAGCTCAAGTCTATCAAGCCTAATAGTTTGAATGCTTACATTAAACATATGCATTAACTCTTCATCAGTTAGAAAAGGATCTTCCTTTAGTTTTTCAACAAGTCTGGTATGTCTTTCTCTTTTGTTTAACTTAACATTTTTCATAATATTCCACCTCTAGTTAATACTTGTGTTTAGTACCTGATACTAATAATAAGTATACAGTGATTATAAATATAAATCAAGGGGTTTTTAAATAAAAAAAAGATAGTGTCTTATTCACTATCTCTTTCTATACATTATTCAACAGATACAACTTCTTTATTTTTATAGTATCCACAAGATTTGCATACTCTATGTGGTAGCTTTGGCTCGTGGCACTGTGGGCACTCAACTACTGTTGCCTTTGTAAGCACTTGAGCTGAAGCTCTTCTTTTATCTCTTCTTGCCTTTGATGTCTTACGCTTTGGTACTGCCATTAAAAACACCTCCTTAAATCAGTCAAATAAATCTTTTAATTTAGCTAGGCGAGGATCAACTTCTTGAATATTGCAATTACATTCTTCTATATTCAAGTCCTTTCCACAGACTAGGCACAATCCTCTACAGTTATCATTACACAAAGATTTCATGGGTATAGACAATAATATAGAGGTTAATACTTGTTCTGTTAATTCTACCTTATTATTATCATAATAGAATACAATTTCCTCATCTGTATCAGATGACTGAGAAGTCTCCATTAGCTTTCCTGATAAAACAGTTTCCATCTTATTAGCAAACTCTTTTAGACATCTTGCGCAGTTTTCATAATATTCATATGAAATCTTTGCATCAAGGTACATGCCTTCATCAGTCTTATAAACACTGCCTTCCACTTCAACTGGACTAGCCAATACAATTTCATTAGTTTTAGATTGTATTTTGGTTAGGTCTAGAGAATGTTCAAAGTCAATTTTGTAAACTGCTCTATCAATAAGTCCCGATAGATCTATCTTCATTTTGTTCACCTCTTAAACATTGCCAAATTTTATTATATATAAATTATAGGAGGTTTGTCAAGAATAATTGTTTAATTCCAAAATAATAGTATATGGAATTTATAAGTATGTAAAAACCGTACCTATTTTATTTGAATATAATCCTCTTAGTATCTCTTGCAATCATCAATTCTTCATTAGTTGGGATTACAAATATTGATGTAGTAGTTAAATCTTTATTAAGTTGTGCTTCTTTACCTCTTATATCATTTAATGCAGGATCTATTTTTATACCTAAACATTCTAATCCTTCACATATTTTTTCTCTAATATAACCAGAATTTTCACCAATTCCTGCAGTAAATACTAAAGCATCAATGCTACACATTGTAGCAACATATGCTCCAACATATTTTTTAACTCTATTAACAAAAACATCTAAAGCTAGTTTAGCTTTTTCATTTCCTTCTTCAGTTGCTATTTCTAAGTCTCTAAAATCACTACTAAGACCTGAAATGCCTAATACACCTGATTCTTTATTCAACATATCATTAACTTGCTCGAAGGTTATATTCTCTTTATCCATTATAAATGGAATAATTGCAGGGTCGATATCCCCTGATCTAGTACCCATTGCCAATCCTTCTAAAGGAGTAAAGCCCATACTTGTATCCATTGATTTCCCATGTTGAACAGCACACACGCTAGAACCATTTCCTAAATGACATGTAATAATATTCAAATCACCTATGTCCTTACCCAATAATTCAGCTGCTCTTTGTGATACGTATTTGTGAGAAGTTCCATGAAATCCATATCTTCTGATTTTATACTTTTCATAATATTTATAAGGAATAGGATATATGTAATTATCTGGAGCCATAGTTTGATGAAAAGCTGTGTCAAATACGGCTACCATTGGAGTATTAGGCATAAGCTCTTTACAAGCTTCTATTCCAATAATGTTTGGTGGGTTGTGTAACGGTGCTAGCTCTACACAGTCTTCTATAGTCTTCATTACTTCATCATCAATTAAAACAGATTCTGCAAATTTCTCTCCTCCGTGAACAACCCTATGTCCTACTGCTACTATTTCATCCATAGATTTAATAACTCCATGATTAGGGTCAACTATTGCACCTAAGACTATCTCTAATGCAATTTTATGGTTATCCATAGGTTTTTCGATCAATACATCTTCCTTGCTAGTTGGTTTATGTTTTATTCTAGAGCCTTCTATTCCTATTCTTTCAGCTAAACCCTTTGCTAAAACGAATTCATTTGACATATCTAATAATTGATACTTTAATGAAGAACTGCCACAGTTAATAACTAAAATTTTCATTTTTTTCCTCCTTAATGTGTATATATATTCACAATTCCAATGATATTATAATCTAACAAAAAAATCAACTACATATGGATTATTTCCCATATTAAACATTAATAATATTTTAATGATATAATAAATATGAAGTTTTAGTAAAAGAATTTCTACACTGATTATGGAGGTCTTTATGAAAGTAGTAGGTCTAATTACAGAATATAATCCATTTCACAATGGACATCTATATCACCTAAATGAATCTAAGAAAAGAACAAATGCTGAATACTCTGTTGCAATTATGAGTGGAAATTTTCTGCAAAGAGGAGAGCCAGCTTTAGTTGATAAATGGACTAGAGCAAAAATGGCCATTGATAACGGGGTAGATTTAGTCATTGAACTTCCTGTTGTATTTGCTTGCCAAAGTGCAGAGTTTTTTTCCTATGGTGCTATCAAAATCCTTGATAGTCTTGGTATAATAGACAGTATTTGTTTTGGTAGTGAGTTGGGAGATATTAAAAAACTTAACTATATAGCTGATATATTGCATGATGAGCCTGATAACTATAAAATGAGTCTTAAATT
>JBBAFY010000069.1:0-11617 GCA_041655135.1 Tissierellales bacterium | reverse complement strand
AAATTTGAATACAGATGGGAGATATATACACCTGTTGATAAACGAAAATATGGTTACTATGTTCTACCTGTATTATCTGGAGATAGGTTTATTGGAAGAATTGAAGTAGTAAATGATAGGAAATTAAAGCATCTTATTGTCAAGAATCTGTGGCTTGAAGAAAATGTTGATAGCCATAATGAACTTAATAAAGGCATAAAAGACTGTATTGAGAGATTTGCAAAGTTTAATAATTGTGAAAGTATTAATTGTTTAGTACACAAATTCTAATGAAATTTTAATGTTATTTGAATTGTTCTTGAATGTTGTGTTGCTATAATTAAACCATATTAAATAACAGGAGGTTTTAAATATGGTAACTATAGAACAGGTAGAAAAATTACGTCAGCATGCAAATATTTCTTATGAAGAGGCGAAAGAAGCTCTTTTAGAAACTAATGGTGATATTCTTGAGGCTATCGTCAATCTTGAGAAACAAAATCGTATACAGGCACCTGAGGGAGAAGGATATTACAATTCAGGTAGTAGACATCAGAATGCAATCGAGAACTGTGGTGGTCAAAATTACAAAAGAGAATCTAATGAAGATAAAGGCTCATCTTTTAAAGAACTGATGGGAAGGTTTTTTAGATGGTGTGGCGAAATAATAAACAAAGGCAACAGGAATAGCTTTGAAGTCATGAGAGGGGATGAGAAAGTAATTTCTATTCCAGTGACTGTGTTAGCAATACTGCTATTATTCATGTTCTGGGTTACTATTCCTCTAATAATTGTAGGACTATTCTTTGGATATAGATATATGTTCATCGGTCCTGAGCTAGGAAAGGAAGACGTGAACCGTGCCATGGATTCAGTTGCAGATGCAGCGGAGAATCTAAAAAAAGAAGTTAAAGGTGATAAATCTAATGGAGAGAATTCTGATAATTGAGGATGAAGAAAAAATAGCACGTTTTATAGAGTTAGAGCTTAAATATGAAGGATATGAAGTGGAAAAGGCATTCAATGGAAGGGATGGGTTGGAGCTTGCAACGACCCAGCCCTTTAATCTGGTTTTGCTTGATATTATGCTGCCTGAACTAAATGGAATTGAAGTGCTTAGAAGAATCCGTAGGGTCTCCGAAGTGCCAATTATTCTTCTTACAGCAAGAGATGCTGTTGTGGATAAAGTAGTAGGCCTTGATGGTGGTGCGGATGATTATATTACTAAACCCTTTGCCATAGAAGAGCTGCTTGCTCGAATAAGGGCTGCACTTAGAAAGAAAACTTCTAGCAATGTAACAAAGACTTCATCTGAGCTAGGAGCCGGAGCCTTAAGTCTAGATCCAATTAGAAGAGAAGTTCAGGTAAATGGCAAATTGTTGGATTTAACTAAACGGGAATTTGACTTATTGCATTATCTATTAGAAAACAAAAATATTGTTATAAGTCGTGAAACCTTACTTCAGCATATATGGGGTTATGATTTTTCAGGTGGTACAAATGCGGTAGATGTATATGTCAGATATCTTCGTGCAAAGATAGAGGAGCCATTTGATTTAAAGTTATTACACACTGTTCGTGGAGTGGGGTATGTGATAAAAGATGAATAATACTAAAAGTGTTCAATCGACCAATATAAGTAGTAAAATACGATCCTCTCTTGTTTTAAAGCTTAATGTGAAAATGCTAGGGAGACTACTGTCTGGGTTTTTAGCATTGAATGGGTTTATTCTTATACTGAGCATTTTTGTTGTTTTTTGGAAAGCAGAGGAAGGCGCTCAGGGAATAATTAAAACATTAGAATTATCCACAAGCAACACGCAAAAGACATATCATAATGTTGGTAACTATCAATTCTTCAAGATAGAAGAGCCGTCTAAAGGATTAGCATTACCTAATATAGTTCAAAAATACTTACCAATTGAAATTCCAGATGCAAAAAGAAGCATAAGTGTGAATAAGGCATCTATAGATATGAAATTGTTAGAGAAGTTGGACTTAGTGAAATATAATATTTGGATTCCAACCAATGGATCATCTTATCATATAGTATATACACTGGGTTCTGATTTGAGGTTGCTTTTTTATCTGTCCATTAATGTACTAATAATCGAATTTTTAATCATTATTGGTGATATTGGCAAGGGAGCCAGGGCAATAAGAAAAACACTTAAACCTTTATCTGAGCTAGCTGAAACAGCAAAGAATCTTAATGCTAAAGTGTTATCTATAGACACTAAGACCAATGGCACTGATATAAAAGACTTAGCTGGCGTTATTAGCAGTATTGATGCTAACAAACTAGATAGACGAATTTCTGTTAATAGCTCTCAAGATGAGCTTAAAGACTTAGCTTTTGCCATAAATGATATGCTAAATCGTATCAATGATTCTTACCAGTCACAGGTTCGTTTTGTTTCAGATGCATCACATGAGTTGCGTACACCAATATCTGTCATACAAGGATATGTTAATCTTCTTGACCGTTGGGGTAAGAAAGACGAGAAAACCATGCAAGAATCAATTGATGCCATTAAAGGTGAGACAGAAAATATGAAGGACTTAGTAGAGCAGTTACTTTTTCTTGCTCGCGGTGATAACGAAACAATTCAGCTTCAAAAAGAAGACTTCGATGCATGTGCAGTAGTTGATGAGATAATTCGAGAAACACAAATGATTGATCCAAATCATAACTATGAAACTGACCTAAAAGGTCCAGCCTATATAAATGCTGATAAGCAGCTTATTAAACAAGCTATTCGAATACTAGTAGATAATAGTATAAAATATACTCCTACAGGAGAGAAAATTATACTTAGAGTTGCAGTTGAGGATGAAAGTGTTCGTATCATAGTACAGGATAGTGGTATAGGAATAGAACCAGAAAATCTAGCTAGTATTTTTGACCGTTTCTACCGGTCTGATGAGTCAAGAGCTAGAAAAACAGGCGGTTCGGGTCTAGGCTTATCAATTGCAAAATGGATAATTGAACGCCATGGAGCTTACTTTGAGACATTAAGCAGAGTAAATATAGGAACTCGCATATCTATTGTTATTCCTGTTTCAAAAATAACTTCTTCTGAGCTGCCAACAGTTTAGATAACATCAATTTAATTATTCTTAATCCAATTTAGCTTCGATAGATATCGGAGCTTTTTTGTTGCAAAATAAACTTTGCATTTTTTGCAAAGCTAGCTTGACATTTTTTGCAAAGCTTGCTATACTAAAAATGCAAAGCAAACTATACATATATAGTAGGTGATAAAATGAAAACTCGAATTAGACAACTAAGAAAAGAAAGAAAATTATCTCAGGAGGAGTTGGCCTTAGCAGTGGGGACAACAAGACAAACTATTACATCAATAGAAGTTGGCAAATATACAGCTTCTCTTGTTCTAGCATATAAAATTGCACATTATTTTGAGTTAACTATCGAAGAAGTTTTTGACTTTTCCGATGTAAATGAATTATAGGGGGTAGAGAAATGGAACAATTTAAAATGAAAGTTAAAAGAAGAATAACTCTGTTATCTGTAGGAACTTTAGGAATAGTAGTATTTTGTGTTTATGGATTTTTTGCAATGGCTAGTAGGACGATGGAAGATGGAACTTTTGCAGAATTTCAACTGGGACTTCTTTTTGGAATTGGAGTACGGGCGATTATTGAAATTGTTAAGCTGAGCATGGTTATGAAAGACAATAAAAAACTTAAGATGCTTTACAATAAAGAGAATGATGAAAGGCTAAAATTGATACGTAGTAAGTCAGGAATGCCAATGCTGATGATTACATCTACATTAATGCTGATAGCAGCAGTTATCTCTGGATATTTCAATACAGTAGTATTTTTAACATTAATTATAGCTGCAACGGTGCAACTATTAATAGGGGTTATTGTAAAACTATATTGTATGAAAGCTATGTAGGGACATTAAAGAGAATAAAGTTGGGAGGAATTTAATTTGAGAGATAATATGAGAAAAGAGATCAAAATAGGTGGTCTACTTTATGTAATTTTTATTGTTGTGAGATTTTTTACTAAGGAGATACTTACAGAAGTACCAGTGATACATTTTTTTCTTGGGATATTTGTAGGATTGGCAATTGTAGAAATAATCATAGGATTATTGCCTGAAGCTACTTATCTGAAACTAAAAACCATTAAGAATGATTATACTCCTTTCGCAAAATAACCATGTTATATTAACATGATTTTTCATACCTTCACTTTAAATATCTATAGGGGCTGTCTTAAAATGATTTTTTGAGACAGCCCCTTTATTTCATATTGGTCATAATATTTCTTTTTGCTTTCAGGGATATTATTATATAATAGTATATAAACATTAATTGTTATACATAGGAGGAGATTGCAATTAAAAAGAATGATATATTAGAAGTTTATATAGACGAAGTAGAGTTTCCTAGTAAAGGTATAGCTAAAGTAGGAGACAAAAACATATCTATTAAGAATGCCATAAAAGGACAAAAGGTTAAAGTAAAAATAACCAAGAAAAGAAAAGATAAAATTGAAGGAAAAATACTAGAGATCTTAGAAAGAGCACCTATGGAAAAAGAGCCATTTTGTAAGCATTTTGGTATTTGTGGAGGATGCTCATATCAAACAATATCATACGAAGACCAGCTAAACATAAAGAATGATCAGGTATTAAAGCTATTAAAGGATTCAGAAATAAAGGATTTTGAATATTTGGGGATAGAAAGAAGTCCCATAGAATATGATTACCGAAATAAAATGGAATTTACATTTGGTGATGTGGAAAAAGGCGGAGAACTAACCCTTGGTATGCATCAAAAAGGTAAGTTTTATGAGATAGTAACAGTAGACGGATGTAAAATAGTTGATGAAGATTTTGTTAAAGTACTAATGACCATTTTGGACTATTTTAAAGAAAAGGAAATATCACTATATAACAAAAGAAGTCATGAAGGAGTTCTAAGACATTTAGTAGTCAGAAAGGCTATGAAAACAGGAGAACTTTTGATTAATTTGGTAACTTCATCACAACAACAATTAAACCTAGAAGAGTTGATTGAGTGGCTACAAAATACTACCTTCAAGGGAGAGCTTGTAGGCTTCTTACATACTATTAATGATAATCTTTCAGACACAGTACAAAGTGACGAAACTAAAGTACTGTTTGGAAGAGATTATATAATTGAAGAAATCTTAGGTTTAAGGTTCAAGATATCTGCGTTTTCATTTTTCCAAACAAACACACTTGGAGCAGAGAGGCTGTACTCCATAGTAAGAGACTTTGCAGGAGATAAAGAAAATAAGCTTATATATGACTTGTACTGTGGAACCGGTACAATTGCTCAAATAATGGCAGCTGTAGCTAGTAAAGTCATAGGTATAGAAATAGTAGAAGAAGCAGTAAAAGCAGCAAAGGAAAATGCAAAGTTAAATGGTCTTGATAACTGTCAATTCATATCTGGAGATGTTATGGAAAAAGTGTCAGAGCTAAAAGAAAAACCTGACCTAATAATCCTTGACCCACCAAGAGAGGGCATCCATCCAAAGGCTATACATAAGATAATAGATTTTGAACCAGAAAAATTCGTGTATGTATCATGTAATCCAAGGTCATTAGCAAGAGATTTACCTATATTTGAGGAAAGAGGATATAAGATCAAAAAGGTTAAATGTATGGATATGTTTCCGCATACTCCACATGTGGAATGTGTTTGTAGATTAGAAAGACAATAGAACATAGTGATTTCAACAGTTTAAACCATTGAGTGTATAGATTACATTCAATGGTTTTTTTGTTTGTGGGAACATATCCATTCAAAAGACAATGGGGGGTATAAAAGCTAGGATAAATATTTCCTTTTTAAAACTAATTATTGACTTACCACAGATGTAGTGATACAATAAGTTTACTACACATGTAGTAAACTTGGAGGTGATTAAATGCAAAGGTTATCCGATGCAGAATTAAATATTATGATGAAGTTTTGGGAAAGGAATTCCCCTATGACATTAGAAGAAGTACAAGATGCTGTAGTTCATTATAATTGGACTGATAATACCGTGAGAAACTTTTTAACAAGAATCGTAAATAAGGGATTTTTAAGAATCGATAAGCTGGGGCGTAAAAATCTATATGTGCAATTAGTATCAGATGAATATATTGACAAAAAGAGCAAGTCTTTACTAGAAAAACTTTATGATGATTCCTTACAACATTTTGTGGCTGGACTTTATGAGTCTGATAGTTTAACTAAAGAAGACATACTTGAACTAAGAGATTATCTAGATGATATCTTAAAGGAGGAGGAATAACTTGAAAAGTTTACTCATTTCTTCCTTACTATTTTCTATATTATATTTTATGTTTACAATATTTAGAAAAATAAATTATACAAAATACAGAAAGCAAACTTTTAGACTGATTTGGATAATTTTAATTTTAAGGTTGGTGATTCCTAGTAGAGTATTGGTCTCAAAGACTCCTATTCAATTTAATATGATGGATACAATAGCAAAACATATCCCGATTACTTTAAGTAGTGATGTATCAGCTGGCACAGTGAATTTATTACAAAATCTTCAAGTGCCTTGGGAGTCGTACTTTCAATATTTTAATAAAATTTGGGCAGTAGGATTCTTAATTTCTATTTTTATTGTTATGATACACTATATTTATTTCCGTATATCACTTAAGAAGAGCTTGTTAGAAGATAGTTCAAAAGTTGAAGAGTTAATAAACACCTATAGATTACCTATTTCTATATGGATAACAAAACAAAACACATCTCCTTTTGTCACTGGTATATTTAGAAAAATCCTCGTATTACCACAATCTTTTTTTCAATTAGTGAACCAAAAAGACTTAGATTATATCATTCAGCATGAGATGACCCATATTAAGAAAAACGATACCTTAGTAAAAATGCTGTACTTAGTTGCAAGATGCATCCATTGGTTCAATCCCTTGGTATACATAATGAATAAAGGGTTTTCTATGGATTTGGAAATGGCCTGTGATGAAGCCGTTGCAGAAACATTAAGCAAAAATGAAAAGGTAGAGTATTGTAATGTATTATATAAATATTGTACTTCTAATTCTTTTGCCTATTCGATATATAATATTGCCTTTTCCCAAGCAGGTATTAAGATAAAAGAACGGTTTGATTGTATTCTCAGACCCGATAAAAAACATGGTAGAGGAATAATAATGATGGCTTGCTTATTAGTCATTTCTACCTCTTTGTTTATAAAAGTTGAATCATCACAGAATTATTCTCAAATAGGAGGTACTACCCTAAGTTATGCTGAAAGGGGAGATATTTTAATTCAATCAGAAGAGCTAACTGATCCTATTATATTAAGAAAAATAGAAGAAAATTCTATTGCTTTGGAATTCACTAACGAAAGCCTCTCAAAAATTGATTTAAAAGATATTTTAAATTCAGGAAATATCATTAGCCATATTAGTAAAGAAGATTATGATATGATATCAGACTTACAGTTTGTTATCTGGCACGATAATAATGAATAGGGGAGGTATTATGAGAAATCCAATTAATAGATCAAATATCAGGCGACCTTTAAAGGGGATTTTACTTCTTGCTATACTATTTGTTGCATCAAATCTCTTTATTTCAAGTGTTAGTCAATTTTTCATAGTTAATAGAGAAATTGACAATATTGGTAGCTACTATAAGAGTATAGGAACAATACAGCCATTAGATGAGAATAATTATTATATCAATGAAGCGCAAGAGTTGATTTCTGGTGATCCAATGATTGACTACGAAGATAATCGAAGATATACTTTAGGATTTATAGAAGGACTATACAATCCTATTAACAGACATATGGAAAATTTAAAAGAAGATGATGATTACAAAACATTTTTGGGGGATAATATATTCACAGCAAAACTAGAAATGGCACATAAGTCTTTAAGTGCTGATAGTATACATGAGGGCTCAGTTTTAATCCTACATGTCAAAGAGAGGTTAGCAGGATTTCCTAATTATGTGAAAAGTGATACTCGATACGCTGTAGGATTTTTCTCACACTCTGTTGAAACTGGAGAAAAAATTGAATTTATTAACGATGATATAATAGATGAGTTGTTTAAGTTAGAGCCTGGAAAGACATTTATATTTAGAACATACAATATTAGAACTTTGAATGAAGGGGGTCTGATAAAACCTCTTTATGATGGTGGGCCTCTATATGAGGAGCTAGATGATGATGGGCATATAGATTGGGACAATCCAAAGTGGGAGAAATTGAAGGAAGATATAGATGTTTTAAATCAGAACATTATCTCTTATTCTATCATAGGAACCAAAGATATGACAAGTATGCCTATCACACAAGAGAGTATGAAAGACTATTACTTAAAAGAAGGACGCTGGGTTAATGAAGAGGATAATGAAAATCAAAACCATGTGGCTGTAATAAATGAAGATTTCGCCAGAACTCGTGGTATCAAAATTGGAGATAATATAGAAATAAAAATGAGAGATACTGAAAAAGGTAATAATTATTTAGCCTCAGCCAAAGATCGGAGAGATTGGAAAACATATCATACTAGTGAGCCTATATCATTTGAGGTTGTTGGCATTTTTAGCTTAAGACTAGCAAAGAAGATGGCCAGTAGAGGAAGAGAGATATATGTCCCAGATAGTACTATGCCAAAGGAATTTGGGAATTATTATAACTTAGGAGAAAAGACACCTGATATTTATTCATACTTTTACAGCTTTACACTAAAAAATATAGAGGATGAATCTACCTTTGTAGAAAAATATAAAAACCCATTAGAAAAATTAGGTTATGAATTATATTTTGTTGAAAATAACGGGGAAAGTTTTTTAAATACTACAAACCCTGTTAAGCGATCTTCACAAATAAGCTTTTCATTATTTTCTATACTTTTAATATTAATGCAAGCTTTTGTGGTTTACTTATATGTTGATGGACACAGATTAAACTATGCAATAGAACGAATCGTAGGTATTCCAGCCTGGGTGAGTGGAGCACATTTGATACTGCCTCTTATTCTGTATGGAAGTGCAGTATCTACTATTGGAGGTTTTTTAGGATATAATAATGCTTTGGGGAAATCAGAAATATTATTAGCAGATTTGGCAGAAATTTCTCAGACTACAGTGTGTTCAGGATTAGATATAAGATATTTTATATTGTTTATCATTATGTCAATGATTCCATTTATAGTCATGCTTTTTCTAAAGGTAAGACAGCTTAATAATTCATCTATTATAGATTTGATCAACGATAATAAAAAGAAAAACAATATAATCGATAAAGATGTAAATATAGAAGAAAATATGAAAATTGATACCACATCTATAATAGATTTATATAGCAATGATGGCCAAGCAATAGTAAACAACAAGTATATGCCATTGGATGGTAGGCAGCTAACAAAAAAAGATAGTAGGAAGGGCTTAAGATCCTTTTCAATAAACTATTGCCTACGCTCAAAAATATCTTCTATGCTACTTATACTGCTAGCAGGAATATTTGTTTTTTCACTATTATGGATGAATTACTTAATAATTAGAAACAATGATTTAATCAATAAGGCATTTGATGAAATCATAATAGCAGGTGAGATTGCAATAGTTGATGATGGAAAAGAAATGCGTACCTTAAGAGGACCAATTTTAGGTAGTCATATAGATAATTTTTCAAAGACAGAGCTGTTGTATGATTATACATCCTTAGCAAGTATGAGCTATACGGAATTGTATATTAATAGAAATGGAATTGAGAGCAAATACGAACTTAGTGAAAAAGATAAAAAAGGATTTTTAATACACACTCCTATTTTTACTATAAAAGCTAGCAATAAACCCTATAACAGCGAAATTGATAAGATGACTCTTACAAAATTAAATATAATGGATGGATACTCACTAGAGGATTTTAGCAGGGAATATACTGCTGACTATAATAATCGTCTTAACCCTAGAATACTCAATGAAAATGGCAATGAAGAAGTACCTGTATTGGTATCAAATAAAGCGATGGAGCATTTTGGCCTGGAATTAGGAGATAGAATATTTTTAGAACCAGACCCAGAATTTCGAAGTATAGTACATGCTTATGGAACTATTGTTGGAACTTTTGAAAATCTTGAGACTGGTATTCTCCCAAGTGGATACATAAGGGCAGATAAAGAATCAGAACTATTTATTTATCCCTTAAGTGCATTACAATTACTTGAAAAAGATAAACTCTATTACGAGACATTAGAATTTGAATTTAATCCTGAAAAAAATAGAGAGGTATTAGCACAAAAAGAAGAGTTGAAAAAGATGGTAGCAAATAATCCATTTAATGATTTTCTAACAGAGTTAAACATATGGGATGGAGAACTTATAAATGTAGTAGAGCCATTAGAAAAGAACCTATCACTATTAGAAGTCTTATATCCTGTAACATTTGGCCTATCCATAATAATAGCTAGTATATTAGCCTTTATGATGGTAATACGTAGATCAATAGATGTAGCAATCCTTAGAATACTGGGAGTAAAAAGTAAGGAAGTACAATGGAATCTATTTAGAGAAAATCTAGTACTTGTAGTAATAGGGATTATAATATCTTGCATAACAATTATTTCAATTACTATAAACTCCTATTCAATAGAATTATATAAATATATAGTAGTGATGGGTGGATATTTGTTAGGTACTGTAGTAGGACTAATATTAGGTATAAGAAAAGTAACTAACAAGAAACCACTTGAGATGTTGCAGGTTAAAGAATAAAGGAGGGAGATCTAATGGCAAAGTTAGAATTAGAAAACATATTTTACAGGTACAGAGGTGCAACTAAAGATGTTCTTAGAGAAGTAAACTGTTCCTTTGAAGGAGGAAAGTTAAACGCAATAGTAGGACCATCAGGCAGTGGTAAGACTACACTTCTTTCCATAATGGCAGGACTAGATGAACCAACCCAAGGTAGAATCACTATAGATGGTAATAATTTAAAGAATATGAATCTAGATGAATATAGAAGAGATTCTGTCTCCATGATATTCCAGGCATTTCAGCTATTCCCCTTGCTGACTGCCTTGGAAAATGTAAGCTTTCCCATGGAATACAAGGGAATAACTAAGGAGGAAGCAAGAGAAAAGGGAAAAGAAGTACTAGATTCCCTTGGAATAGACGGAGATAAACAATCCCGATATCCCTCTAACTTATCAGGAGGAGAACAACAAAGAGTAGCCATAGGTAGAACTCTAGCTACAGGAGCAAAGGTAATCTTAGCAGATGAACCAACAGGAAACTTAGATGATGAAAACAGTGACAGAATCATAGGTATACTAAAAGAATTAGCTCATGAACAAGATTTCTGTGTCATTATAGTAACGCACGATATGGAAATAGCAGAAGTATCAGATAATGTGTGGAGAATAAAGGATGGGACTATAGAGAAGGAGAAATAAAATTTTTTTCATGAGATTATGTATTAATATTAGTTAACAAATCTACCTTCCGCCAAGGGGGTGATATCAATCTACGACATCTTTATTGACCTCTCAACCCATGTTGAGACGTGCGTACTTTTGTCCCACAAAAATTCGTAAACATCTCCACCGTCCTTATACACCGGAAAATTG
>JBBAFY010000068.1:0-11678 GCA_041655135.1 Tissierellales bacterium | reverse complement strand
ATCCATAAAGGATTTATTCAAAAACTTACCCTTGTCTAGTTTTATTTCTTCAAATAGAACTGAACCTATACCTTGAACTATAGCTCCCTCTACTTGACCTTCAATAAGTGTAGGGTTAACTACTTTGCCTACATCCCAACATGCTGCTACTTGCAATACTTTTATATGTCCTGTTTCAGTATCTACTTCTATTTCTACTCCATTTGCACCATAGGTCCAGAATGTTACAGGGTTGTCGCTAAGTCCAGTTTCTGGATCGAAGTTAATTACATTGGCAGGTATAAATACTCCTCTACCTATTATTGGACCATGAACGGCTGAACCATCTTCAAAGTTAAGTCCTAATGATAGTTCTGATATACTAACTTTTTTGTCAGGATAGAATTTTGATACTACATAACCATCCTCAAGCTTAAGGTCTCTTTCATATATGCCCAGCTTAATGCTTGATAATTTAAATAATTGATCTCTAACATCTTCACAAGCTTTAATAACTGCATTACCTGCTGAATAAGTTATACGGCTTGCAACTGTTTGCCACTCATATGGAGTGTTTTGTGTGTCTCCTGTATTTATAGTTATATTATCAGGAGATATAGATAACACTTCAGCGGCTATTTGAGTTAGTGTAGTATCTGAACCTTGACCTAAATCCTGCGCACTTACTGAAAGATAGGCCGTACCATCTTCATTTATTCTAACTACTGCTGAAGAAGCTGCATTTGTTGGCATTGAAGGAGCCTTCATACCACTTGCTATACCTTTTCCTCTAACTAGTTTTGGATTTGAAGGTTGCTTTGCTTCTCCAAAATAGTCAATGTCTTCAGCAACTTTATTTACGCAATCAATCAATGAAGCTGCCTCATCCACCTTTGCACCTGTAGCAGTTGTTCCGCCAGGTTTTTGAGCATTTATTCTTCTTATTTCAACTGGATCAATTCCAAGCTTGTCTGCAATTATATCCATGTTTTGTTCTATACCAAAGTGGATTTCAGCCATACCAAAACCTCTATATGGCCCACCTACTGGATGGTTTGTATATACACAATATGAGTCACACCAAATATTTGGCACATCATATGGTCCAACAGATGCAAAGCCTGCTGACTTAGCTATATTTACTCCATATTCTGTAAAAGCTCCACCATCCCAAACGAATTCGTTTTTGATAGCTACTATTCTACCATTTTTCTTTACACCAGTCTTAAACTTAGAGTTCATTGCTTGCCTTACATAAGAGCTTGTAAATTCTTCTTCTCTTGAATAAGTCAGTTTAACAGGTTTACCTGTTTTCATAGATAGTGGTATTATTATACCTTCAAGTGTAGTTCCTGCTTTAGCACCGAAACCGCCACCTACAGATGGAGATATTACTCTTAGCTTATGGTAAGGAATATCAAAGGCATCAGATAATGCAGCTCTAACTGCATAAGGTGATTGACAGCTTGCCCATACGGTTAAGCTTCCATCCTTCTCATATTTTGCTACTGCAACATGGTTTTCTATTGGTGCATGTTGGATATGTGGAACATAAAAATCGGTTTCAAATACAAAATCAGCTTCATCAAAGGCTTTGTCAACATCACCTTTTCTTAGCTTAAAATGCTCACTAACGTTTGTTCCAGGAATTATTTGAAATACTGGTGCAATTCTATAATCATGTAGTTCTGGATGGATTAGTGGAGCATCTGGCTTCATTCCATCTATTGCATTAGATACTATTGGCAATTCTTCATATTCTACTTCGATAAGTTCAATAGCTTGCTGAGCTATTTCCCATGTGTCTGCTGCTACTGCTGCGACTCCTTCTCCAAAAAACCTTACTCTATCTACAGCAAGGAATGTTTTATCTGTAAGATATAAGCCTGCTCTCTTAGGAACATCCTTACCAGTAATTACTGCTCTAACTCCAGGTAGTTTTTCTGCTTTGCTTGTGTCTAGTCTTACAATATTTGCATGTGCAACTGTGCTTCTCTTAACTGCAGCATGAAGCATACCTGGTAATTTTAAGTCATCTGTATATTTTAAATCTCCTGTTACCTTTTTGACACCGTCTACTCTGGCAACTTTCTGACCAACATATTTCATAAAATGTGCCCTCCTTTCAACGAATACTGTCTATTTTTCAGCTATTTCCATAATCGCTTTTACAATTTTCTTATATCCTGTACATCTACAAAGGTTACCGCTAATAGCTTCTACAACTTCTTCCTCTGTTGGATGAGGGTTTTCGTTTAATAGTCCTTTTGCAGCCATTACCATTCCTGGAGTACAATATCCACATTGTAATGCTCCATTAGTAATGAAGGAAGCTTGCAATTCATCTAGCTCTGTCCCATTTGAAAGCCCTTCTATAGTCAATATGTCTTTTCCATCAGCATCTACTGCTAGTACAAGACATGAATTCACTGGTTTTCCGTCTAATAGTATTGTACAAGCACCACATTCTCCTTGTCCACAACCTTCCTTAGCTCCAGTAAGGTCAAATTCATCTCTTAGCATTCTTAAAAGTGTTTTATTTGTATCAACCTCATGTTCAATTCTTTCATTATTTAAAGTAAAGTTAATTTTATATTTCATCGACCTTCACCTCCTATTAAGCACGTAGCTCTTCTAGACTTCTACGAACCATAACTCTTACCATTTCAACTCTATATTCTTTACTTGCTCTAACATCATCAATAGGCTTAGCTTCTGATGCTGCCATATCTGCTATTTTATTTATAACCTCATCTGTAAGCTCTGCTCCCTTTGCAAGCTTTTCTGCTTCCCAAGCTCTTATTGGAGTAGGTGCTACAGCTCCCATTGCAATTCTAATTTCATCGCCAACTTTTACTACAGTAGTACATACTGTAGATAGGTCTACATCTTTTCTTCTGGAGTTCTTAGTAAATACTCCCTTTAACTCTTTATAAGCAGGTATCTTTATTCCAGTTACGATTTCTCCATGTACTAGGCATGTTTTTCTTACGCCTTTAAAGAAATCATGAATCGAAACTTCTCTTTCTCCATTTGGTCCATAGATACATACTACTGCATCTGTTGCTAATAACGGCGTTGATGTATCTGCTAATGGTGATGCATTTACATTATTTCCAGCCATAGTTGCTAAGTTTCTAACTTGTCCTGAGCCTACAGTTTCAGCTGCATCAGCTAAAAAGCTATAATTTTCAACAACAACTTTTTTGTGAGCCATATCACTTAATTTCACACATGCTCCTACAAAAAGTCCATTGTTTGCATCATAACTAATTTCATGAAGTTCTTTTATCCCTTTGATATCAACTATCACTTCTGGTGTTGTTAAGTTTTCTCTCATTCTTACAACTAGGTCTGTACCTCCATTTAATATATGAGCATTATCTCCATGAGCTATAAGTAACTCACTAGCCTCTTTTAGAGTTTGTGGCTTAAAAAATTCAAAAGACTTCATTGTATCACCTCCAAAAATAGTAAGAAATATTATGAACTAAATGTTTTCTAGTACGCAAATTAAATCTATGCATCCATGAAAACGTTATTCTTTTACTCTTTATTATAACTTTATTAGACTTATTAAAAATACATAAAATTCAAACAAAAAGAGCGAAATATTTGTTAACATTCTATAATGGAAGCAAATTGGTATTATTCTAAAGCATATTGTCCTCTAAATTTAAGTAGGTCATCAATATGCAAGCCAACTTGAATAATTCCCTTATTGCCTTTTTTGGAGACTCCTGCAAATTTAAAATATTTACCATCTATGTCTCTAATCTTAATTGGCTGAACTACTTTAAGTGTCGGTTCTAGTAAGATTCTATAAAAGTCATATGCCTGAGTACTAGGATCATTGCTAAACTTAAATCCTATTCCATTTGGATTATTTGAGCACTCAGTTACACCGTTTGAATCAGTTATGAAAAACTCAGAAATTCCGGTTTTCTCAGACAACTCTTGAAGGAAAGAAACATTCAATAAGCCTTTGGCTTCATATTCAGCTACCTTTTCACAAGCGGCTATCAATTCTTTGTCAATTTCTGCTTCAAAGGTTTTTGTAAAATCACTAAACCTAATAGCTATATCACTTATGCCATCGGATGTATCAAGGCTTTCTCTTTCCATTTGAACCTGTGTGGTAATATTGTTATCTATAGACTGAATAGTTATACTTAAGTCTCCCATAAAATTAGCTGCATTTTCTACATTCTTTGCTAATGATTCAGTTGCCTTGTTTTGCTGGTCTATATTTTCTGTAATGTCATTGATAAAGTTTGCCATTTCATTGATTTTAAATGTAATTTCATTTAGATTCTTAGTAGCATTGTTGCTCTTTTCTCTAACTTCTTTTGATTTATCAGCCCCTTGCTTTATTTCTTCAATAACTCTGCCTAGGCTTATATCAATTAGAGATACATTATCCTTAATTTCAGTTGTTGTTTTTCCACTTTCTTCTGCAAGCTTTTTAATTTCCTCAGCAACTACAGAAAAGCCTCTGCCAGCTTCACCTGCTCTAGCAGCCTCTATAGATGCATTTAAAGATAATAGATTTGTTTGGTCAGCTATATCAGAGATTGCATCACTCATTTTAAATATGGAGTCTAGATGAAGCTTTAGTCTGTCTATTTCTTCAGATACATTAATCATTATAAGCTCAAACTTTGCAACATCCTCTAAGGTTTTCTCTATTTCTTGACTATCCTGCATTATTCTGTTAGCAGATTCATGGGTTATGGCACTAAATTTCACAGAGTTTTCTGTTATCTCAATATTAGAGCTTAAAAGTTCTTCTGCTATGGCTGCATTTTCTGTTGTATCCTCAGTGGCCTTAGCAGAATTGAAATTTATGCCATTTATAGCTCTGGATATTTCATTAATACTCTCTAGTGTAGCTCTTGTGTTCTTGTTTAGTATTTCTGAGTAGTCATTCATCTTTACCCCAGAATATAGAACATTGTAAAGCCAGTTCTGCATCTGAGCTCTTAAGACATTAATTGTGTTTTCTATCTCGGAATTTTGATGTTTGTCTCCACTTCCTTTAAATTCTATGAGAAAGTTTCCCTTTGAATATTCTTCTAGGATTTTTGTTATCTCTTTCATTAGGCTAGAGTTATTTTTATTGTACCTTATATATATACCCCAAATTAGTAATGTTATAATGGAAAACATTGCAATCTTTTCTAGGACACCAAAATTGTTAAAATATGTAACTACTATTGCGTTTAAGACTAAATTTGAAAACAATGCAAAATAAAAAGATTTTCCTTGTTTAGCCACTTAAAGTCCCCCCTATACTATTAATAATTTCAATGATATATTGCATAAATTCTTATTTATCACCCATATGTATTGTTTCTCAAAATCCTCAAAAAATATCTGAAAAAATGCACTTTGTATAAAAATTCTATATATTAGAACAATACCCTTTGTTATAATTATACAAATCATTCGACAATCTTCGCCATTTGCTTGTGTCTTGTTGATAATAATACAGCAAATTCGCTGATTTCAATACTGCAGAAATCAGCGAATTTAAGCTTTTCCTCATTTATTGGACTTTTTCAAGTTTTAAGCCAGTTTCGTGGTCATTTAGATTATGCTTTTCAAAACTACTGTCTTCAACCTTTTCTATGCTCAAGGCTAGGGTCTCCGCTCTAATATATTCTTCATGAACACCAACTGCCTTAGTTATATCATCATCACCATTATAAAATATTTTGATGTTATCCATCATTTCATAGCCGTTACTCTTTCTCATTTGCTGTACCTTTGAGATTAATTCTCTAGCAAGACCTTCATATACTAGATCTTCGGTCAATGTAGTGTCTAAAATCACGAAGTAATTGTTTGCCATAGATACTGTAAAGCCTTCCTTCGCAGTTATTGTAACTAACACAAGGTCTTTTGTAACTTCAAAGTCATCTCCACTAAGGTTTATAACTACATTTTCTCCACCTTCAATTTTGGGTGCAGCTACTGAGCCATCTAATTCTGATAGAGCTTTTCCAAATTCTTTAATCTTTGGTCCAAGAACAGGTCCTGCTACTCTAAAGTTTGGTTTAAGGCTAAAGTCCATATATTCATTTAAGTTTTTTTCAAATACTACTTCTTTGACATTTAACTCTTCTTTTATCAATGGGACCAGATCAGAAATCTCTTTTTCATGCTTCCCATCAATTAAGACTCTTTGGATTGGCTGACGCACTTTAATCTTCACTGACTCTCTAGCTGCTCTACCAAGCCCTACTAAATCTCTTACAAGGTCCATCTTATGCTCTATATCCTTATTAATATACTCTTCCTTAGCTGTAGGATAGTCGCTCAAATGTACTGATGCTTCTCCTGTAAGTTTTTTATAGATTTCCTCTGATAAATATGGTGCAAATGGAGCTATCATTTGAGATACTCCAACTAGTATTTCATAGCTAGTATTATATACAGCCTTTTTATCTTCAGTTAGCTCTGTTTCCCAGAAACGTCTTCTAGACCGTCTTATATACCAATTAGATAAATCTTCATTTGCGAAATCTTGAATTTTTCTTACTGCTTTAGTTAAATCATAAGCTTCTAGTTCTTCTTCTACTGCTTTTAATAGACTGTTGTATTTTGATATAATCCATCTATCTAGTTCAGGTCTGTCCAATATTTCAACATAAAAATCTTTAGGATTTACTTCATCTGTGTTGGCGTATAGTGTAAAGAAGTTGTATACATTCTTTACAGTGCCAAAGAATTTGCTTAAAACTTCCTTTAGGCCATCCTCATCAAATTTAGTTGGTGTCCATGCAGGAGACACGTAAAGAAGATACCATCTCAGTGCATCAGCCCCATATTTATCAAATAGTTCAAATGGGTCTACTGTATTTCCTCTAGACTTAGACATTTTCTTTCCTTCTTTGTCTAATATCAGGTCATTTACTAGAACTCTTTTGTAAGGTGATTTCCCTGTTACAAATGTTGAGATAGCTAGTAATGAGTAGAACCAACCTCTTGTCTGGTCTATACCTTCACATATAAAGTCAGCTGGGAATGATTCTTCAAAGAACTTATCCTTGTTCTCAAATGGGTAGTGATGTTGTGCAAAAGGCATTGAACCACTGTCAAACCAACAGTCTATAACGTCTGCAACCCTTGTCATGCTTCCGCCACATTTGTCACATTTTATGTGTACATGATCTACATGTGGTCTGTGAAGCTCTATGCTTTCATCAATAGCCTCAATAGCCCTCTCCGCTAATTCTTTCCTTGAGCCTATGCTTTGTGTATGACCACAATCGCATCTCCATATATTAAGTGGAGTTCCCCAATATCTACTTCTTGAAATGGCCCAGTCATTAAGGTTTTCAAGCCAATTACCAAATCTCTTTTCACCTACATAGTCTGGGTACCATTTTACTGTGTTGTTGTTTGCTATAAGCTGGTCTTTAAGCTTTGTCATTTCTATATACCAGCTTGGTTTTGCATAGTATAGTAGTGGTGTTTTACATCTCCAGCAGTGTGGATAGTTGTGAGCCATTTTCTCTTTCTTAAATAGCTTTCCTTCTCCATGGAGCCATTTGATTATTTCTATATCTGCATCCATTACAAACATGCCTTCCCATGGTGTTTCGATGTATTTCCCATCTTCATTTACTGGTTGTAATACTGGAAGGTCATATCTTCTGCCTGTATTGTAGTCATCTTCTCCAAATGCAGGTGCAGTATGAACTATACCAGTTCCATCTTCTGTAGTTACATAATCTGCTACAGTAATAAAAAATGCTTTCTTGTCAGCTTTAACAAAAGGCATAAGTTGCTCATACTCAATAAATTCTAGGTCTTTTCCTTTGAATTCTGCTAATACTTCAAATTCTCGATCTCCAAATACTTTCTTAGCTAATGTCTTTTCAACGTAATATACTGTTTCCTCAGATTTAACTTTATAGTATGTGGCTTCTGGACTTACTGTAAGAGCTACGTTTGATGCTAGAGTCCATGGAGTTGTAGTCCATACTAAGAAATATTCGTCTGCATCTTTTCTTTTAAATTTAACTATTACTGTGTTAGTTTTGATCTCTTCATAGCCTTGCGCTACCTCATGTGATGCTAACCCTGTACCACATCTTGAGCAATATGGAAGTATCTTGTGTCCTTCATAAATCAAACCTTCTTTGAAGAATTTGTCCAATATCCACCATACACTTTCTATGTAATTGTTGTCTAAAGTGATATATGGATTATCTAGGTCTATTTCATAGGCCATTCTCTTGGTCATTTCTCTCCAAAGGCTTTCATAAGTAAATACCGATTCTCTACATTTATCATTAAAATTAGCAAGTCCATAGCTTTCGATATCATGCTTGTTTTTAAGCTTTAATTGTTTTTCAACCTCTATCTCTACTGGTAGTCCATGTGTATCCCAGCCAGCCTTTCTCTTCACTTGATACCCCTTCATTGTTTTATATCTACATACTGAATCCTTTAGAGTTCTAGATATAACATGATGAATACCAGGTCTACCGTTTGCTGTAGGAGGACCTTCGTAAAACACAAAAGGTTTACTTCCATTACGATTTTCTACTGTTTTAGTTAAGATATCTACATCTTCCCAAAAGTCAGATATTTGCTTTTCGTTTTCTGAAACTGATAAGTTTGATAGTTCTTTAAACTTTTGCATATTTTCACCCTTTCTTCTTATTAAATGTCGCAGTCTGGCAAGATAAATTTATTTGCTGGACTGCCCTACATAAATGTAATCCTAGACTAAGTCTAACCCACCAGCGCTTTCTTAATAAAGGCATTCATAAATAAGGTTAGGTCATAAAAAAATCCCTAGGTCAAAAATACCTAGGGACGATTGTATACCGTGTTACCACCCAATTTATAGGAAAGCTAGGCAATCCTATCACTCATTATAATTTAACGCATATCACGTAATGCTTTACTTTGTTTCAAGCATTAAGCTCTGAGGTGATTTTCATAAAAGGTTTTGCAATAATCTCTCACCAGTGATTATTTCTCTGTAAACAAATAGCCTTTACTACTGTCCTCTTCATAGCTTATATATTATTCAATTATCTAAAATAATTTGTATTGCTAATATTTAATGATATACCATACTATCAATTTTTGTCAAGGATTAATCATAATATCCTTTTAGAATTTCTGTGTGTGAGTTCAAGTTATAAACTATATCTTTTCTTTCTACTACTATCTGAGCTCTATTGGAAAGTTCAGGGTCATGCTTTATAGAATCAAATAGATTTTTGTTTGGGTTAATGGCTATCGGGTTTCCTACCATCTTAAGCATTGAAAAGTCACCTTGTGTGTCTCCATAGGCATAGCTATTTAATAAATCTACATGGTACTTTTCAACAAATTCATCTAAGGTCTTCTGCTTATTGTCAGAATCCCACATCTTCACTATCTCTCCAGTAAAGTTATTGTCTTCATCTACTACATATGTTGTTCCTCTAAACTCAGTAACTCCGTACTTTTCAGCCATTTTAGATACTAAAAAATCTGGACTGCCCGAAATAAAAAATATTTTATGATTTTCGCTTTTATGCCACTCAATCCTTGTTCTAGCATACTTGTATATCTTATCTCCATTAATATTTATTACTTGATTTGCAATGAATTCTGTATTGGACTTGTTAACTCCCTTAAGCTCTTTTAGATATACATCAGCTAGCTCCTCTAAATAATTCTCATAATCACCGTATCTTTTTTCCCATTCTTCATAGGTATGTTTTATTTTACTATGCCAAATGTAAGGATCAATAACCTCATATTTTATTAATTTTTTAAAGTGCTCAATCATAAGTGAATTCCTGTAAATGGTGCCATCTATATCAAAAAACGCTGCTATATTACCCATTTCACTCACCCCTTTATAACCATTAAATACTATTATTGTATTCTATTGCTTGAAAAAGTGCAATTAATTATTGTATTTTCTTTATTTTTTACCCTAAATCTTGATAAAATCTCTTCTTAATTACTCTATTATAATATTTCTTCCCTATTATAATTGAACTATTCAAATTTGATTAACTTATTTTCACCAAAAAATCTACACTACATATACTGTATTAACAACATAAAAATTGTTTGATTATATATGATAAAGGAGGTTTCTATATGACAGAAGCTACAAGTAAACAAGGTTGTGGCTTTGGTGGAGATTGGATTTGGTGGATTATAATTATCCTTGTAATCTTATTCCTCTTCCAAGGTAATAATTGTGGTTGTGGATTTGGCAAATTCTAATTCATAAAAAAATAAGGAGGTAGTATAAATGGTTGAAAATAATTGGAAAGATGGCTGTGGTTCAGATAATCAAGGAAGTGAGCTGCTATTTTTCTTTATCCTGCTAGTAATAATTTTCTGTTCATGTGGAAATGGTAGAGGCTTTGGCAAATTCTAAGTAAAAGAAAAAAGCTTTTCTGAATTACATCTTGATTAAATAAGAATAAATAAAACCATGATTATAATACTTTACTTAATCATGGTTTTATCTCTTTTGCCTAATATTTATATTATTTAACATACAGGTTGTCTTTCTTCACTATAATTTTCACAGAGATTTTTTTGTCAATTGAAGAAATTATTGCTTTTATTATTTCCCTTTCTCTTTTTGTAAACATAGCGAAACTCCTTTTTTTTAGTTTTTATAATAATAAGACGTATTACATTTTAAAAAGTTTCCTAAAATATTCATTATATACTTTTTCTAAATTCTTGATTGTAAATTCCTCTACTCATATTATTTTGTATTAAAGGCGAAGTATACATAGCTGATAATATGGAGTCTGTTTTAAAGCTCCTTATGACACCTTTATCAATATCAATAGCCTTTATAAGCTTATGTTCAATTTTAAATACCCTTATTCTTCTTTTTGTTATCTCCATACCCTTCATGTATATAATGTCTATAGCTTTATGGTTGTCAAAAGAGTAACTGATGATATGATCTATCATATTGATCACTCCTTCCTTTTATTTTATTATATCAGAACATATGTTCTGCGTAAAGGTTTTTTCAAAAAATCCAAAAAAAAATGACTAGATCTCTCTAGTCTTTTCTGATCAAAATAACTTCAATGCTTTTTTTCTAGCTTCTCTTTCTTCTTCATCTATAGGCTGATCTAGTACAATGCTATGTGGTATTGGTTTGTTGTTTTCATCTACAAAAACAAATGTAATAAATCCTTCACAGGTAACTTTGTCAGAGTTATTTTTTGTTGCTTTACCATATACAGTAAAGCTAGTCTTTCCTGCTCTAACTACATAGCTTTCTAAATTTGCAATATCTCCTCTATCAGTTGGTTCTCTAAAGGTAAAGCCATGAACATTTACACATACTATATTTTCAGGTCTTTCTGTTTCCCTTGCTCCACTTATAAAACAAGCCTCTACAAACCATTCAGTCATCCTACCTGCAAACAAGGTTCCGTGATGGTTTAAGTCTTCTGACTTTACTAAACGTGATATTTTAGTTCTTTCCATACAATAATCCTCCTAATTCAAATACTAACATTATAATATCATATTTAATCTGTTATAATTTAACACAATTTTTTTCTTTCTTTGTAATACTATTCTAATTAGTCCTAGTTAAATATGGACATATATTTTCAGGGAAATAATTTGAAGTTTATTCTATTATGATATAATAGATCTATAAATCAAAATATTCTAATAATTCTTGCAAGGGG
>JBBAFY010000067.1:0-12169 GCA_041655135.1 Tissierellales bacterium | reverse complement strand
ATTATTTCCAATAATGATATTACAGGCGTTACAGTAGCTCATATGGAAGTACCTTGCTGTAATGGTATAGTTAGGGCTGTAGATGAAGCAGTAAAAAGAGCAAATAAAAACATAGAAGTGAAGCAGGTTAAGATATTGATTAATGGAGAAATGGAGGACTAATATTCTCCTTTTTTCTTTGAATATATGATATAATTAAGTAAAAAAAGGGGGATAGGTATGCTAAAAGAATTTAAGAAATTTGCAATGAGAGGAAATGTAGTTGATTTAGCAGTGGGGGTTATTATTGGAGGAGCTTTTGGAAAAATTGTAACATCCCTTGTAAATGATATAATAATGCCACTAATAGGGCTTATATTAGGAGGGATAAATCTTTCAAGTGAGAAAATCTTGCTTAGAGAAGCAATAGAAGGAGTAGATGCATTATTTTTGAGCTATGGACAATTTCTTCAATCAGTTTTAGACTTCTTAATAATTGCCTTCTCAATATTCATTTTTGTTAAGCTAATAAACTCATTTAAGAAAAAGGAAGAGGAAAAACCCAAGCCTGCTGAACCAAGTAAGGAAGAAGTATTGCTTACGGAAATTAGAGATTTATTAAGAGAAAAAAGATAACGAAGAAATAAGGTTAAGAAGAATTATGAACTTATATGCACAAATAAATATACACATAGGCAGTGAATTTTGTGGATATCCACAGGAGAATTAAATCAATCCTGTGGATTTTTTTTTATAGCCAATAGGAAAGTTTTACTTTTGAGTTTTTTTAAAAAGAACTTCCCTGTAATGAAATACAAGAAAAGCTTTCTTAATTATTTAGTGCTTAGATAGAAGCTTTTTTTATTTTGTAATATAATCTTAACTTTTTAATATTTCGTAATATGTTATAATTTTCATAAGCTGTTGTGTATTTATAATAATTATGACTAATTATATTTTTATTTCATAAAACTGAAAGTAGGTGTACATGTTGAAATATTTTTTAAAGGTTTTCTCTATTGCTTTTATATGTTTTTTATTAGCTGTCGGTGCAGGCATATATACTTATTCTAAGATATATGTTCCCTCAGAAGAAGATCCAAGTATTTCAGATGAGAAGGATCCCACTAAAGGGGATAAAGTTAATGATATAGGGGAAGAGAAACCAAAAGATCCCTTGCAAATAGCCATAGAAAAAAGTAAGAGGGTAAACATTTTACTTATGGGTATGGAAGGACCTAGATCCGACACAATGATATTTGCTAGCTATGACCCTAAGGAAAAAAGGGTTGATATGATATCTATTCCCAGAGATACTTACTATCATACAAATGGATACGACATTGCAGAACTAAGAAAAATAAACGCGGTATACGGGAGAAGCAAGGCAGAAGGAAGCAAAAGGGCTGTTGAAGAAATTTTGGGACAAGTACCAGTTCAACACTATGTTACTATAGACTATAAAGGTGTAGCTAAGGTAGTAGATTCCATTGGCGGTGTAGAAGTAAATGTACCTTTCCATATGGATTACTATGACCCTCACGATAAACCGCCTTTGCGTATAGATATATCAAAAGGAAAAAAGACACTAAAAGGAGAACAGGCAGTAAAGTTCTTGAGGTATAGACACAACACCGATATGACAGTGGGCTATCCTGATGGTGATTTAGGAAGGATAAAGGCACAACAGCAGTTTCTGAAATCAGCCATTAAGAAATCTCTGAGCCTTAAGATTTTTAATGTAGTTAATACTGCTTTTGATTATGTAAAGACAGATGTAAAATTATCAGATGCATTAAGCTACGCAGTTGGTTTAGCAGGATTTGATGTGGAGAATATGACTATGATTACATTACCAGGTGGAGAAGAGAAGAGAGCATATGGAAATCAAAGACTTTCATACTATATACATGATCCTGTTCTAGTAAGAGAATATATGATGGAGATTTATGACGTAGAAGACGAAGTTACTGAGGAAGATAAAACTAATAATTAAATATAAGATCCTACAGTTCAATGACAAAACAAAAGCCTGCGAAAAGCAGGCTTTTGTAATTTATATTATTTATTTTCAAGAAGCATTTCTCCAACTATATAAATATCACCTGCACCCATGGTAACAATAGTATCACCCTCAGATGCCATGCTTTTAATATGATTACCTATTTCTTCAAAGGTTCCAAGGTATTCAGCATCTACACCATTTTTAACTATCTCCTTTGTTAAGTCCTTTGAATGAATTTCGCCTGTATCTTTTTCTCTAGCAGCATATATATCTGCAATTAAAACCTTGTCAGCATCAGAAAACGATTCAGCAAATTCCTTTAATAAGGCTTTCGTTCTTGTATAGGTATGAGGCTGAAAGGCACATATTATTCTGCCACTAGAAGAATTTTTAAGCGCAGACAGGGTAGCCTTAACCTCAGTTGGATGATGAGCATAGTCATCTATAATCCTAGCTCCTTTAAGGTTTCCTTTGTATTCTTGCCTCCTATGAGTTCCAATATATTTAGATATGGAATCAATAATAGAATCCATTGGAACCCCGCTAATATGAGCTGTAGCTATAGCTGCTAGAGAGTTGTAGATGTTATGAGTTCCCATTGCTCCTAAGGAAACTTCATAGACTTGATTCTCTTTAATTATCAGCTTAAATGAAGGCAGCCCTAAAGAATTAAATATAATATCAGTAGCTCTATAATCTGCCTTATCATTAATTCCAAATGTAATTATACTGCATTTGGAACTCTTAATTGCTTCCTTAACATTCACATCATCATTATTTGCAATAATATATCCGTTTTCAGGTATTAGCTTTACAAAATCTGAAAAGGTAGCGATGATATGTTCTAAGTTTTGGTAATAATCTAAATGATCCTCATCAACATTTAATATGACTCCAACTGTAGCATGAAATTTTAATATATTACCTTTATATTCGCAAGCTTCAGTTAGAAGTACTTCACCCTTGCCTATTTTTACATTGCCGCCTATTAGGTCCAATTCTCCCCCCAATAAAATTGTTGGATCTAAAGAAGAATTGTTAAATATTACAGACATCATTCCAGTAGTAGTAGTTTTTCCGTGGGTACCTGACACAGCAATAGAGTTCTTGTACAACTTCATCAATTGTCCCAGAAAGGTACCTCTATCAACAGTAGTAATATTCCTTTCATAGGCTTCTATTAGCTCAGGATTATCTTTGTTTATTGCATCAGTATATACTATTAGATCTGCATTACCGATATTGTTTTTGCTATGTCCTATATTTATTAGAGCACCCTTATTTTCTAGTTTCTTTAAAATAGTGGATGACTTCATATCAGAGCCTGAAACTTTGTATCCGTTTTCCAAAAGAATTTCGGCCAATCCACTCATACTTATTCCACCTATTCCAATAAAATGAACATGGGAAAAGTTATGATTATGTATATTAAAAGAAAACATTATATAACCTCCTGATAAGGAATAATATGATTATTCATATTATTGCCAAAAATTATACTATTATTATCATATTCTATAGTTATTCCTCTTGATACAGTGATGATTATACCATATCACTAACTTTAAAAAAAGAAAATTAATTAAAAGGAAGAGGAAAGTTATACTTTTACTTATTTATCTAAAGAACTGGCTATAGCCTAAATGAGTTTCAATAAAAGATATCCTTGCTTCTTAATGTTTCAATAGGAACTTTATTATAATATTAAATGTTTTATGATTTTGTGAATATAGACTTAATATAGGTTATGTAGAAATGTCTAGCATTCTTCTTTTTAGAAATAATACGGGCATAAATATGAGAAAAAATTTGTATAGAGAAATTAAGAAGTATTTGTGCTTTACAAATAAATATAACATACAAAGGAAAGATCAGACAAGAAAAAAACAAGGAAGTTTATGGTGTATTAGAATAAGTATACAAAAAATAATTATTTTTTGATTTAAAAGGAGGAATTACCAAAAAAGTAGAGAATATAAGAGTTAATTACAAAATCAAAGTTCAGAGACCCCGGGGGAAGGTGGTGAATTCATGAAGGTAACAGACGTAAGAGTTAGAAAAGTTAACAACGAAGGAAAAATGAAAGCTATAGTTTCAGTTACATTCGATGATGAATTTGTAGTGCACGACATTAAAATTATTGAAGGACAAAATGGTTTGTTTATTGCCATGCCAAGCAGAAAGATGGCTGATGGAGAGTTTAGAGATATAGCTCATCCAATTAATTCAGAAACAAGAAATATAATACAAGAATCAGTTTTTGCTGAATATGAAAAAGCAATGATTGAGTAAATCAAAGGGTCATAGGACCCTTTTTACTTTTTTGTATTTTTAAAAATAGAGATTAGATAAAGCAAGTCACAAAATTCATGTGTTATCTTGTTTTTTTATCCATAAAAGAGTATATTAATAGTGGAGACTTATGAAAAAATTCGTATAAAAGTTTGCATTAAAGACATATAATAGCTAATTATTAAGATAATAGCTAAGAGGAGTGTGTTAAATGATATTTTCTATTATACTTGCAGCAGGAGAAGGTACAAGAATGAAATCGAAGTTTCCCAAGGTTATGCATAAAATATGTGGAAAGCCTCTACTCAGTCATGTAATAAATACTTCAAGAATTTCAGGTATAGATAAAAATATAGTTATAATAGGTAAGGGTGCTGATCTAGTAAGAAATAGCGTTGAAGAAGAAGTTTTTTTTGTAGAGCAACCCATGGGAGAAGGATTACCCTATGGAACTGGATTTGCTGTCATGCAGGCAAAGGATCATATAAAAGATGACAGTCAAGTCATTATCTTATATGGGGATACTCCACTAATAACTAAGGAAACAATAAGAAACATTATAGATTATCATAAAAACGGGAACTATGAGGCAACTGTTTTAAGCGCCAACTTTGAAGACCCTACAGGCTATGGAAGAATACTTAGAGATGACAAAGGGAATGTAAAAGCCATAGTTGAGCATAAGGATGCAAACGAGCTTGAAAGAAAGATCAAAGAGATAAATTCAGGCATTTACTGCTTTAATGGTAAAGGCTTAAAAGTAGCTTTAGATAAATTAGATAATAACAATGCTCAAAATGAATACTATATTACGGATGCTATAAAAATACTTAACGATCTAGGCCTAAAGGTTGGAGGATATAAAATCTCAGACAGTGAAGAGATTTTTGGTATTAACTCAAGAATACAGCTTGCAGAAGCTGAAGAGATAATGAGAAAGAGAATAAATAATTATCATATGACAAATGGGGTTACTATAATATCCCCTAACAATACTTACATTGATGCAGATGTGAATATAAAAAGAGACACTATAATATATCCAGGTGCTATTATTGAAGGCAAAACTAGTATAGGAGAAGATTGTATTATAGGGCAGAATAGTAGAATTTTAGATAGCCATATAGGAAAGGGCGTAGAAATTCAGATATCCACAATTATAGAGAGTAAAATAGATGACAATACTCATATTGGACCTTATGCATATCTAAGACCAAATAGTGATATTGGCAAGAATGTAAAAATAGGTGACTTCGTTGAAGTTAAGAATTCTAAAATAGATGATAATTCAAAGGCTTCTCATCTATCATATATTGGAGATGCCCATATAGGAAAAGGCGTCAATATAGGATGTGGAACCATATTTGTAAACTATGATGGCAAGAAAAAACATAGAACTGTAGTAGAGGACAATGTATTTATAGGCTGCAATAGCAATATTGTATCTCCTGTAGAGATAGAGGAAGGAGCCTATATTGCAGCAGGATCTACTATAACCGAAAGGGTACCTAAAGGTAGTCTTTCTATAGCAAGAGCTAAGCAAGTAAATAAGGAAGACTGGGTAAAAAAGAAGGACTTTAAAAAATAAGGGAGGAATACAAATGAACATTAGTGGAAGAGACCTAAAGATTTTCACTGGTAATGCAAATAAAGAACTAGCAGAAAAGATTTGCATTGAGCTAGGAGAAACACTTGGAAATAGCGAAGTAGGTGTATTTAGTGATGGAGAAATATCTGTAAATATAGGTGAAACCGTAAGGGGTTATGATGTATTTGTAATTCAGCCTACATGTCCGCCTGTCAACAATAATTTGATGGAGCTCCTGATAATGATTGATGCACTTAAGAGAGCTTCTGCAGGTAGAATTAATGCAGTAGTTCCATACTATGGCTATGCGAGACAGGATAGAAAAGCAAAGGCGAGAGATCCAATAACAGCAAAGCTTGTTGCAGATCTACTTGAAGTGTCTGGACCAGATAGAATAATAACTATGGATTTACATGCTGCTCAGATACAGGGCTATTTTGATATACCAGTTGACCATTTACTTGGGGGACCAATACTAGCACAATATTGCAAGAATAATTTAGAGGGTGACACAGTAATAGTATCACCTGATGTTGGTGGAGTTCAGAGAGCTAGGAACTTTGCTAGCATTCTAGACTTACCTATTGCTATTATAGAAAAGAGAAGACCAAAGGCAAATGTGTCAGAGGTCATGAATGTAATAGGAGATATTGAAGGAAAAGATGTTATAATAGTTGATGACATCATTGATACTGCTGGATCTATGACTAAGGCTGCAAGTGTTCTAAAAGACTTTGGTGCTAAGAGAGTTTTTGCATGCTGTACTCACGCAGTATTATCAGGACCAGCTATTGAGAGAATACAAAATTCTGTTATAGAGAAACTAGTAGTTACAGATACTCTACCACTAACAGCGGAAAAGAGAATAGATAAAATAGATGTAGTATCAGTGGCTCCTATTATAGCAGAAGCAATAAGAAGAATATACAAAAATGAGTCTGTTAGTAGGATATTCGATTAGCCGGCTTACAAAGGAGTTGATTGTTTGTATGCAGTAATAGGGCTAGGTAATCCTGGCAGTAAATACAAAGGAACTAGACATAATGTAGGATTCAACACAATAGACTGCATTGCCCAAAGGTATAATACAAAGGTCACTAAGATTAAATTCAAGGCAGTATATGGAGAGACTCAAATAGGTGGAGAAAAGGTATTACTAGTAAAGCCGCAGACCTATATGAATAGAAGTGGTGAAAGTGTACTAGAAATCACTAATTTCTACAAGATGCCAATAGAAAATATTATAGTCATAGTAGATGATGTGGATATAAAGTTTGGAACACTGAGGATAAGAACAAAAGGTAGCGCTGGTACTCATAACGGAATGAAATCTATCATATACTTACTCCAGAGTGACAATTTTCCCAGGGTGAAGATTGGTGTGGGCAAACCTAATGATCATATTGATTTAGCTGATTTTGTACTAAGTGGTTTTTCAAAAGATGATAGAATTTCTATAGATAATACCATTGAACAAGCTGCCAAGGCAGTTGAAAAGATAATTACAAGTGGAATAAGCGTTGCAATGAATGAATTTAATATTAATATTGATAGCCCAGGTGTTTAGAGCCTGGGCTGTAGGTGTTTTAACTAAGGAGTTGTTTTTGTGAAATCAAATATGCTTATAGACAGCTTAAAGAACCTGCCTTCATATGATCAATTAAGAAGTGAAATCAATAAAAAAACTACACCAATTGCTTTACATGGGCTATCAGAAGAAAATATAGCTCATATTTCTTATGGTCTGAACCAGCATTTAGACAAGCAGGTTCTTATCATAACCTATGACGACCTAAGAGCAAAGAAAATTTCTGAGGATTTAAGCTTTTTTAGTAAAGAGAATAGCGAATTATTTCCTGCTAGGGAAGTAGTTCTTTATGATATTGCTGCCCATAGTCATGAAATATCTAACCATAGGGTAAGAGTTATGGATAAACTTATTCAGGGTGAAAACATAGCAGTAGTTTCTTCTATTCATTCCATAATGAATAAGATAATGACAAAATCCATAATTGAAAAACATACTATTGATATTGAAATGGGGCAGATTATAGATTTAAATCAGATGTCAAAAACCTTTATTATCCAAGGCTATGAAAGAGTTGATATGGTAGAGGGGGTAGGACAGTTTAGTGTAAGAGGGGGTATAGTTGACCTTTTCCCTGTTAATTCATCCAATCCTTTTAGAATAGAGCTGTTTGACGATGAAATAGATTCTATTAGGTTATTTGATTTAAAGACACAAAGGTCAATTGAGAATCTATCGCGCATTCATATTCCTCCAATCAAAGAGATTTTGATTTTAGATGAAGAACTTAGTGATGTCATAAATGGAATAGAAAGTGACCTAAATGGGTCTATAAAGAAGCTTCAAAAAAAAGGGGAGACAGAAATAGTAGATGCCCTAACAGAAAAATTCAGGTCATATATAGACAGATTGTCAAGTGGACTAAGTATAGGAAATCTTGATTTAGTAGTTCCTTATTTAAGACAGAATCTTTCTAATATTGTTGAGTATTTTAAAAGGGACTCTATAGTTATAATAGATGAGCCTCAAAGAATTGAAGAGAGTATTAAAGGACTCAGACAGGATTTCATAAATAGATATACTGATAAGTTCGAAAGAGGAGAAGTGCTCTCAAAGCATCAGGACATATATCATACTTATGAGTCTATATTAGAACATATTCACTCCATGACTTGTATTACCACAACAAACTTTCTGAAAAACAATCCAAGATTTAAACCTAAAGCTATTATCAACTTCAGCATAAAGAGCATGCAGTCATTTCATAATAAAATAGAAACTATAGTAGATGAACTTAAATATCTTAAATATAGGGGATACAAGACTATTATACTTTCAGGAACCAAGGAAAGAGGAGTTAGATTAGCTCAAAATCTTCTGGAAAATAATATTGAATGTAGCTATGTAGATCATACCTTTAGAGAAATCAAATCTGGTCAAGTGTTTATAACGGCAGGAAGTTTAAGTAGAGGATTTGAGTATTCAAATCTGAAATTTGCTATTATTAGTGATAAAGAGGTTTTTGGAACTTATAAAAAGGCAAGGACTATTAAGAAAAGAAAAGATACTGCTAAGATATCGTCCTTCACAGACTTAAATATAGGCGATTATGTAGTACACGAGACTCATGGTATAGGGAAATATATTGGAGTCGAACAATTAACGGTTCAAGGAGTGAAAAAAGATTATTTATCAGTTAAATATTCTGGACAAGATAAGCTCTATGTGCCTATAGACCAGATGAATTTGATTCAAAAATACATAGGTTCAGATGCTGGTGAGCCTAAGGTAAGTAAACTAGGTAGCAGTGAGTGGGTAAAAACTAAGACAAAAGTAAAGAAGGCCATAGAAGATATGGCAGCAGATTTAATAAAGCTTTATGCCTCTAGACAAACGGTAAAGGGATATAGTTTTTCTCCTGACACCCCATGGCAGAAGCAATTTGAAGATGCTTTTTCATATGAAGAGACTGATGACCAATTAAGATGTATTGAAGAGATTAAAAAAGATATGGAAAAAGATAAACCAATGGATAGGCTTCTATGTGGCGATGTCGGTTATGGTAAGACGGAAGTGGCCTTAAGGGCTGCATTCAAGGCAATAATGGATGGTAAGCAAGTAGCTATTTTGGTGCCTACAACTATCTTAGCACAACAGCATTATAACACCATAATAGAAAGGTTTAGTCAGTTTCCTATAAAAGCTGAAATGCTAAGTAGATTTAGAACGCCAAATCAGCAAAAGAAAATAATAAATGATTTAAAAAGTGGGAATCTTGATATAGTAGTAGGAACTCACAGGCTTTTATCCAAAGACGTCAAGTATAAGGATTTAGGTCTACTAGTCATAGATGAAGAGCAGAGATTTGGAGTAAAACATAAGGAAACAATTAAGATAATTAAGGAGAGCGTAGACGTACTTACATTAACTGCTACACCAATACCTAGGACTCTCCATATGTCATTAATAGGCATTAGAGATATGAGTGTTATTGAAGAACCACCTGAAGAAAGGTACCCTGTTCAGACCTACGTTGTCGAGCATAATGAACAGCAAATTAGAGATGCCCTTATTAGAGAGCTAAATAGGGAAGGTCAGATTTATTATCTCTATAATAGGGTTCAAAATATTCAACAATTTGCCACTAGGGTAAAGACTTTAGTTCCTGATGCAAGGGTGGCTATTGGACATGGACAGATGAGTGAGAGAGAACTTGAAAAGGTAATGATGGACTTTCTTAGTAGGGATATTGATATACTAGTATGTACAACTATTATAGAGACAGGTTTAGATATACCTAATGTAAATACAATAATTATTAATGATTCTGATAAAATGGGATTATCTCAATTATATCAGTTAAGGGGCAGAGTAGGACGTTCTAATAGAATAGCATCTGCATATTTTACCTATGAAAAGAATAAGGTGTTAACAGAAGTTGCTGAGAAGAGACTAAAGGCTGTTAAGGAATTCACTGAATTTGGTTCTGGTTTTAAGATAGCAATGAGAGACCTAGAGATTAGGGGTGCAGGTAACCTATTGGGCTCAGAACAGCATGGACAAATGGCTGCTATAGGCTATGACTTATATGTGAAGTTTTTAGATGAGACCATAAGGAAACTTAAGGGAGAACAGGAGGATGAAATAGTAGAGACTACTATTGAACTCAATGTAGATGGATATATACCTAAGAAATATATTGAAAACCAGGAACAAAAAGTAGAGATATACAAGAGAATTGCGTCTATTATGAGTAAACAAGATTATTCAGATGTTTTAGAAGAGATAATAGATAGATTTGGTGAGATACCAAATGAAGTAACTAATCTATTAAAGATATCATACATTAAATCACTTTGCAGTAAATCAAAGATTACTACTGTGTCTCAAAATGATCAAATGATTAAGCTAGAATTTAAGTCTATAGAAAATATAACACCTGAGTTAATTAATGAATTAGTAATATCATATGGTAGAAGAATGACATTTGACTTATCCAAAACTCCGAATTTCAAATACAAACTTACTGGTAAGTCACAGAAAAGCATGTTAATTGAGTTAGAAAAAGTAATTGAAAAAATTAGTGGTTTTCATATGACTATAAATAATATATAATAGAATATATGTTATGGACATAGTATAGGAGGGGAAAAATTGCAATTTAGAATAAATAGAAAACTTATTTTAGTAATATCAGTAATAACTTTATTATCTATGGTATTAAGTGGATGTGGAGCACCAAAAGAGGATTCAGTTGCAATAGTAAACGGAGAGGCTATATCAAAATCTGAATTTAGTATTAATTTTGATATAAATAAAAAGATTTATGAAAATCAGTTAGGTGCAGATATTATGTCTAAGGACATGGGAGAAGGAAAGACATTTGAGGAAGAACTAAAACAGATAGTATTAGATAATATGTTATCAGAAAAAATAATCCTACAAGATGCTATGAAGCAAAAAATCACAGTAAAGGATGAAGAGGTAGAAGAAGCAGTAGAACAGTTTATATTATCAGTAGGTGGACAAGAGAAATTAAAAGAATTTCTTAAGCAAAACAATATGACAGAAGATTACATGGAAAAAAGAATGAAAATCGAAATGCTTTTAGACAAATATAGAAACGATTTTTTTGCATCAATTATTTCTGAAGAAGATATTCAAAAGCAATATGAGGAAAACAAAGACATGTATGCTATTATTAAAGCTAGTCATATTTTAGTAGATACAGAAGAAGAGGCTAAAGCTATATTAGATAGAATTAGTAAGGGAGAGGAATTTGAAGATCTTACTAAGCTATCTACTGAACCTGGAGCAGAAGCAAGAAAAGGAGATTTAGGCTACTTTACAAGAGGAATGATGGTTGCAGATTTTGAAAAAGCTGCATTTGAATTAAAAACGGGCGAAATAAGTGATGTTGTACAGACACAATGGGGATATCATATTATTAAGCTAAATGATAGAAAAGATTCTATTGAAGAAGTTAAGGAAAATGTGTTAGATGATTTGCAAAACAAAGAGGCAGCTCAATTTGATGATAAAATTAAAGAATTAAAGGATAAGGCAAAAATAGAGATTCTTATTAATATGGAACTGAATCAAGACAATAGTAATGAAATAAAAGAAAGCGATTCAAGTACAGAAGAAGATAATACAGAAAATGATTAAATAAGATTAAAGAGATTGCCATGTTACATAAAGGCAGTCTTTTTTATTTCTATTTTTAAATTTCCATACATGCATAAAAAAATCTCAATAGTAAAATAATAAGTAAACA
>JBBAFY010000066.1:0-12401 GCA_041655135.1 Tissierellales bacterium | reverse complement strand
GACTAGAAGACAAGAACTTCCTAAATATTATAGATTAAATGGGGCTATCTATATTTGTAAAACAGATTACTTTTTAGAACATAAATATTTTTATGGGAAAAATAGCTACGCGTACATAATGGACAAGAAAAGATCGATTGATATAGATGATGAATTAGATTTTAAAATTGCTGAGATTTTATTAATAAATGGAGGAAACTTTAATGAAATATTGTAAGAGATGTGTTATGCCAGACACAAGACCTGGTATATTTTTTGATAATGAAGGAGTATGTCAAGCTTGTAGAGCAGAAGAACAAAAAGATAGAACTAATTGGGATGCAAGGTATGAAGAGCTAAAAGCATTATGTGATAAATACCGAGGAATGAATGGTGATAGTTATGACTGTATGATAGCTGTCAGCGGAGGTAAAGATAGTCACTTTCAAGTCTATGTTATGAAGGAACTTATGAATATGAATCCACTCCTAGTGTCAGTTGAAGACAATTTTCCAATGACAGAGGCAGGAAAAAATAATATAAGAAATATATCTGAGAGATTTGGATGCGACATTATATCTTTAAAACCAAACATAAAGCTCCAAAAGTATATAATGAGAAAAACTTTTGAAAAGTACGGTAAACCAACATGGTATATAGATAGATTAATTTACACATATCCAATGCATATGGCGATAAGATTTAATACACCACTATTAGTTTATGGTGAAAATATTAGCTATGAGTATGGTGGAATTGACAGAGAAGAAACCTATAGCGCTAAAAATCAACTTAATAACGGTGTTGCTTCAGATATTAACTGGGATGAACTTGTAGACGAAAATATTTCTTTAAAAGACTTATCATTATGTGCAGCACCCAACATGGAGGACATTAACGAAAAATTGGATCCTATATATATAAGTTATTTCATTAGGTTCAATAGCTATCAAAATTATCTATTTGCTAAAAAGAATGGATTTAAGGATTTAACTCACGAATGGAAAAGACAGCATCATGTGGAAGACTTTGATCAGGTAGATAGTAGAGGTTATTTAGTACATCCATGGATGAAATATCCTAAATTTGGACATGCATCCGCAACTGATTACGTATCAAAGTTTATCAGATATAGATTAATTAGTCGTGAAGAAGGTATTGAACTAGTAAAAAAACATGATCATAATCTAGACCCACTCGCAGTAGATGATTTCTGTAATTTTCTTGGATACACAGTAAATGAATTTTGGAGCATAGTTGAGAAATTTTATAATAAAGAATTATTTACTAAAGATAAGTTTGGTCAGTGGACTCTGAAAAAACCTATATGGAAAGAAAAATAGAACCTGACCTATTAAGATTAAGGCAAAAAATGAATGTGGTGCATTGAGTTTTGATTAATTTAAGAAGCCCTTATAATTCAAAAACAATATAAGCTAAGCATTGGATAAGCAAATGGAGTGATAAATATGGAAAATATTCTTATAGTTTTCTTAGATGGTTTAGAAGATATAGAAGGACTTAATAAAATTATTGAACAATTTGACTTGAGAGAATATAAAATGTATCTTTATGATAATATAAGGGACACAGACCTTGATTTTAGTGAATTACCAGATATAGTTGAGTTCTACAAGAATCAGCACAAAAATGTGAATAGAATTGTTATTTTGTCTAATTTAAGAGACCTAATTTTTTCTTGGTTCAGGTGTTATAACTCAATTGTTGATGATTTTATTTATCTTTTGGATAAGGAAGAGAACCATTTTTTTAGTGTAGAAGATAAGCATTATACATTTTATAGCAATCTATATGGGTTTTGTGGCATTGAGCAAGAAACTATATCAAGCAAAATATACTCAACTATTAATTTTGAAAATTATCATAAAATAATAGACTTTCTAATTCGAAATAATAACTTTAAGTATTTTGACAGCTTTGATAATTTTGATTTTATTACTGGAGGTAAAGAACATAAAAGATATATAAATAAAAAATATATATTAAATAAATATGAGTATAGTTTTGAAGTTTTTAATACAAGAGACTTTGAGAAAATAAATATGGTTAAGTCAAACAAGCAAGAGTTAATTATAAGTGATAGTTTTATAAATGAAGTATGTAACAATGTTTTTATAATTCCATATGTAACAGTACTGTTTTACAGAACAGGAGAACAGATTTATACTAATCTGTTATTAACTATTTATAAATATTTGAAGAATATTGATAAACAAAAACAAGAAGTGGTTTTTGATAGGTTATTCACTCATATAAATAGAAAGGATCTTGATTTCAAAGAGAAAATATACATATCTTCTCTGTTAGTAATGATTCATAATGAAAATGCAAAATTAACAGAATTCATGATGAAAACTTTATTAGAAGATGAAAGATATATAGAATATCATTACGAAATAGTATCTAATATTTTGTTTTATTGCTCTAACGAAAACCTAAATAATCATTTCAATTATTACATGGATTTGAGAGATGAAGTAGGCAAAATAGCAAATTGGGTTTCAAGAGAAATGAATAAAGAAATATCTAGAAAGAATAATGATAATATGAAAATAGCTATTTTAGTTGATCAACTACTTTCTATCAAACACTCACCTACAAAAGTTATGCTTGACTATGCAAAAAATATTATAGAATATTATCCTGAGTATGAAGTGAAAATATTTGTAGAAGATAACTTGTATTGTCTAAATAAGGAGGGAATTATTTCTTATTTGTATAGTTCAGGAATATCAGAAAGATGTAAAGAGGAACATCAGAGCTATTTAAACAATCATGATATAAAGATTTACTATTGTGATTTGTCTAAACCTAAGAAAAATAGAACCTTAGATTTAGTTAAAGAAATAGATATGTTCCAACCTCAAGCTATATTAACTAATAGTGATATATCATTAACTGCTAGAATTTTATACGGCACATATCCCATAACCTACATAAGCATGGGAGGAGATTATTTTTGGAGTATGGCGGATATTTATTTATGTGCATATAGAGAAAGAATTATACAATCTAACCACAAGTATGGACTATTAGAAGAAAGTAAAATTATTGAGATTATACATGGATTAGAGTTTAATAAGCCATACAAAAAAATTACAAGAAAAGATTATCAAATTAATGAAGATGATTTTGTTTTGATATCTGTAGGAAATAGATTAAATGCAGAGATGGATGAGCAATTCATAGATTATATAATAAATTTTATAATGAAAAATGATAGAGCAAAGTGGTTAATAGTGGGACCAAAGGCTATTCCTTACTTAGAAAATAAATGCTATGGGTTATTAGGAGATAAAATTATAGCAATAGAATATGAAGAAGACTTACAAGCACTATATAGAATATGTGATGTATACGTAAATCCTATACGACAAAGTGGGGGAATTAGCATTGCAATGGCAATGAATGTAGGACTGCCAGTAATAGCTACAGAAAATAGCTCTGCAGCAGCTTATTATATTGGAAAAGAAAATACTAGTAAGAATATTGAAGATTATCTTTTAGAATTGAATAAAATCTTTACAAATAAGAGTTATAAAGAATTTAGAAGCGAAGAAGTTAGAAAAAATATCAAAAAATTTGAATTCGAAAAAGTAATTAAATATTTGATTCAGTATCTACGATAGGTTTCAAATCTTTTATTAACAAAATTAAAAAATAGTTTATTAATTAATATGAAAATATATTCTTAATTTCAGTAAACATAAATTTAAAATTATAGGACAGGAGAGAGTTCTACTATGCTAAACAAGGATAAAGATTTTATTGAAGAAAGGCTTTTGAGTCGAGTACCAGAATATAACACCAAGTTTCCTAGCACTATTTTAATAGATACAATTTCTTTTTGTAACCTTAGATGTTCAATGTGTTTTCATCATTCCATGAAAAGAAAAAAGGGAATAATGGAGATGGATTTATTTAAAAAAATAATTGATGAAGTTGCAGTAAAAAGACCAAATGCAAAGATTTGGATTACATTTTTTGGAGAAGGTTTAATGTTGAAAGACTTACCACAAAAAGTTAAGTATGCAAAAGATTGTGGATTAACGGATGTTTTACTAAATTCAAATGGTAATCTCTTAAAAAATGAATTTTCAAAGCAACTTATTATCTCGGGTCTAGATGCAATTTATGTAGGAATTGATGCTTTTAAAAAAGATACCTATGAGAAATTCAGAGTTGGAGGAAATCTTGAGAAAGTAGTAAAAGGAGTTTTAGAATATAAAGAACTCTTATCAAAGTATGGAAATAGCAAACAGAAAATATTTGTTCAGTTTGTTGAAATGGAAGAAAACAAAAAAGAATTAGATGATTTTGTATCATTTTGGAATGGACATGAGGTACCTGTAAAAATTAGGCCAATGGTAAGTTGGGGAGGAAAGGTTGAAGCTAACTATGTAGCAGATGGAATTGATAGAATACCATGCTTCTGGGCAATGAATACCATAAATATTTCTGATAATGGTAAGGTATGTCTTTGCTCAGTTGATCTAGATTGTGAAGAAAATATGGGAGATATTAACACCCAATCTATTGAAGAGGTTTGGAATAGCACTTTACTTGAATTTAGAAGGAATCACATAGAAAGACTATGGGACAACTTACCTAATATGTGTCAAAACTGCAAGGACTGGATATCAGGATATGCAGAATATAAAGGCTAGATTTATATAAATTATGTACTTAGAAAACACATATATAAAATCGATCTACGAAATATCATACTATCAATTGAATCTTTATAATAATAAGATTTATTTTCTAGACTAAATATTCTAGAACTGATGATGTCATTTCTGGAATATTTAGGATGTTTGTAAAGATTAAGATCCTAGGTTTTATATTTTTTTTGCAAATACTTTATATCACAGACAAAAGTATGGAGAAAAAATATTTTTAGGGGAGGGAGTATTTTGCTGGTTGGAGAAAATTTGATCTTAAGAGGACTTGAATATGAAGATTTAATAAAATTGCATGAATGGATGAACGATTTTGAACTCCTAAAAAATTTGTTAAGAATAGAACCGAGTATAAAATACTTTACTACCAAGTGGTATGAATCCTTAAGTAAAGATAATGAGAAAAAGATTTTTGCTATAGAAGAAAGAGCAGAAAAAAAATTTGTTGGCTGTATTGGAGTCAATAATATTAGCTATATTGATAGAAAAGCTGAGTTATACATATATATTGGAGAAAAAAAATACAGAGGAAAAGGGTTAGGTCATAAATCGATAGTGTTTTTTTTACATTATCTTTTTAATTATTATAATATGAACAAGATATATCTAAATGTTAGAAGTGACAACGCCAGTGCAATTAATGTATATAAAAAAATTGGCTTTAAAGAAGAGGGCATGTTTAGAGAGGATAAATTTATTGAAGGTAAATATATTGATATAGTTAGAATGAGCATATTAAAGGGTGAGTTTATAGATGAAAAAAATTGCTATTCTTCAATCTAACTATCTTCCTTGGAAAGGTGTTTTCGATATAATACATCAAGTTGATACTTTTGTGTTTTTAGAAGATGTTCAATATACTGAACAGGATTGGAGAAATAGAAATATAATCAAGACAAAAGAGGGAGATAAGTGGATTGTTGTTCCTATCAAAAATAGTAACAGAAATGGACAATTAATCTGCGAAGCAGAAATAGATAATAGATCAAATTGGCAAAGAAAGCATTTTAACTCTTTTCAGATGAACTATGGTCGAGCACCATTTTTCAAAGAATATAAGTGGATTTTAGAAGCTCTTTATCTGAACAACCAATGGACTAAGATTAGTGATTTTAATATATATGCTACTAAGTTAATCGCAAAAGAGTTAGGAATTAATACAGAATTTATAATATCTACTTCTTTAAATGTAATAGGACAAAAAGATGATCGTTTGGTAGATATATGTGAAAAGCTAAATGCTAATTACTATCTATCAGGTCCTGCAGCGAAAGCTTATATTTATTGTTCTAAATTTCAACAGAAAAATATAGTTTTAGATTATATTGAGTATAAATATCCTAGGTATAGACAATTACACGAGCCATTTAATCATTATGTTACTGTACTAGATTTAATTTTCAACTATGGTTTAGATGCAGTTTATTACATATGGGGCTGGAGAGATGATAAAGGAGAAATTGAATATGATACCCTTTAATGTACCACCTTCTATAGGAACAGAGGGAAGATATATAAAAGAAGCTATAGAAAAAAATAAAAAGTTATGTGGAGATGGAATATTTACTCAGAAGTGTAATACTAGACTTGAAGAAAAATTCAATACACCCAAGGCACTATTAACTACTTCTTGCACTCATGCATTGGAAATGTCAGCAATTTTAGCTAATATAGAACAAGGTGATGAGATTATAATGCCATCATATACTTTTGTATCTACAGCTAATGCTTTTGTATTAAGAGGAGCAAAAATTGTTTTTGTTGATATCAGGCCAGATACTATGAATATTGATGAAAATTTAATAGAAGATGCAATAACAAATAGGACTAAGGCAATAGTTCCGGTACATTATGCAGGTGTATCTTGTGAAATGGATACAATCAATGAAATTGCATATAAATATAACTTGTTTGTGATTGAAGATGCTGCTCAGGGAGTAATGTCAAATTACAAAGGACAAGCGTTAGGAACCATAGGGGATATTGGATGTTATAGTTTTCATGAAACCAAGAATTATACAATGGGTGAAGGTGGGGCCATTTTAATACAAAATCATAATGTTTTAGAAAGAGCCGAAATAATAAGAGAAAAAGGAACCGATAGAAGCAAGTTTTTTAGAGGTCAAGTTGATAAATATTCATGGGTGGATATAGGCAGTTCATACCTTCCTAGTGAGTTAAATGCTGCATACCTTTATGCACAATTAGAGGAAGCAGAAAAAATTAATGAAGACAGATTAAATACATGGAATACTTACTATAATGGACTCGTTGGCTTACAGCAAAAAGGCTTAATTGAATTACCATTTGTACCTAAGGAATGTAAACACAATGCACATATCTTTTATATAAAATGTAAAGATTTATATGAAAGAACTGAACTAATAAATCATCTGAAAGAGAAAGAAATAATGGCAGTATTTCATTATATTCCTCTTCATACTTCTAAAGCAGGTCTTAAGTATTCTAGATTTAATGGAACAGATAATTATACAACTAAAGAGAGCGAAAGGTTATTACGATTACCAATGTATTATAATATTGAAAAAAACAAGATTGATTATATAGTGGAATGTATTAATAGATTTTATAGTATATAAAAATGAATCGTAATACCAGTAAATCAAACATTCGATATTTATATGACAATTTTTGCTTTTCTTATGTATTTGGCGTATAAATATTAATTCTGAGATAACAAAAGTGTCGTAAACTATATTTTTCTATAAAATTATCTATTAGAATCTTAGATATAGTATCTCCAAAGAACTCATGAATGCCTAGGAGGAAAAATGTCACAATATAAAGAACTTATAAACAATAATATTGGAGTAATTAATAAGTTACAGAATCTGATTCGTTCTAAAATAGAGAAGAATGAAATTTATGAAGATATATATGAACTAATTAACACATTAATCGACTCATTTGTAAATGTAGTTAATTTAATTAGACAATTTGGAATAAATGATGAGGAACTAGATATAGCTATAGAAGGCATATCAAATAAAATAGTTACTATGATTCAATGCTTTAACCATAATAAAACAGCTGAGGGAGTTGACATACTACAAAATCAAATATTTAATAAATTAGACAATATTTCAGTTATTCTCAATAAGATAATAAAATATAGAATAATAATATATGGTTTAAATGAAATATCTATTAAAGTCAAAGAGTTAATAAATTATAACAGTTGCGAACTTATTTGCTTCATAAGCAGTGACAGTAATTATATTCATAGAAAAATAGATGGAATAGAAATAATATCATATAACCAAATGTCTGGATATGCTTATGATTACTTAATTATTACTGATACAGATGTAGAAGTAATTAATAAAATGCTGATGGATAAGAAACTGAATGAGGAGCAAATATTTAATTATATTTATTACATCTATGCTTATGGATTTTATGCAAGTCCAGAGTTTTTCATCAATTATAGCAAATTTTTAAATAGTAATAAAAAATATGATGGAATTATTACAGGTATATCATATACTCAGAAAGGAATTTGCACAGAACTTTTGAGAGAAAGATTTTTTAGTTTTGCTAATCCTACTCAAGATCTGTTTTATGATCATGAAATGATGAAGTTAGCATTAAGTTTTCTTGATGTAAAAGAAACAATTAAATATGTGATTATAGGTCTTTGCTATTATTCTTTCCAGTATGATTTATCAAGGAGCATACAGTCGAATAGGTGTAATTATTATTACTTAGTTACAAAAAGCTATCACAATTATTCCCAGGCTGAAAAAGGAGAAAAGTTCTTATCAGATTTTAATAAAGTAAGCAATAAGATTCTAATAGAAAATCATGATAGAATTTTTATTGAAGGACATGAGGAGAAATACATAGAGATTATTAACAAAGGCAAAGAATTAAAATTTGATAGTTCATTATTAAGTGAAGTTGAAAAAGAGAAGTGTATCGACGCAGTGAAGCAAGAATTCAATAAAGATTATCCATTAACTGTTGAAGAAAACAAAGCTATTTTTAAAGAATATCTTGAACTATTATATTCACATAACATTAAGCCTGTCATTGCTATTCCTCCTGAAACAAGACTGTATAGGGATAATATCTCACAGCGAATAAAGGATGAGTTTTACAGCATAATAAATGAATTTCAAAAAAAATATGATTTTCAATTTTTAGACTATTTTTATTCCGATTATTTTGATGATAGTGATTTTTATGATGTAAGTCATTTAAATAATAAAGGATCTGAAAAATGGACAAAACTATTGGACAAGGATATTTGGGGATAAGCTGCCGAAAGTACTAATGTGACTTTTTTACTATGAAAGTATATGTTTATAAAAATATTATAGGAACTTTGTGAAGGAAGGATTGATTACTAATGAAAGGCATAATCCTAGCAGGTGGTTCAGGCTCAAGACTCTACCCAATAACAAAAGGCATTAGCAAACAATTATTACCAATATATGATAAGCCAATGATATACTATCCACTATCAGTCTTAATGTTATCAAAGATCAGAGAAGTGCTTATAATCTCAAATCCAGAGTATATAGATTTCTATAAAAATCTATTAGGTGATGGTTCTAATCTAGGAATGATATTTGAATATAAAATTCAAGAAAGTCCTAGGGGATTAGCAGATGCCTTTATAGTTGGAGAAGATTTTATAGGTGATGATAGTGTTTGTCTTATATTAGGAGATAATATTTTTTATGGACAAGGCTTTGTACCTAAATTACTTAACGCTTCTCAAATAAAAGAAGGGTCTGTTATTTTCGGGTATTATGTACCTAATCCTATAGAGTTTGGTGTCGTTGAATTTGATGAAAATTATAATGTTTTATCTATAGAAGAAAAACCGGACAAGCCTAAATCTCATTATGCAGTTCCCGGACTTTATTATTATGACAATAGCGTAGTAGAACGAGCTAAAAACTTGAAACCTTCTGCACGTAGAGAGCTAGAGATTACAGACCTAAATAGAGAATATCTGAATGAAGGAAAACTTAAAGTTGAATTATTGGGTAGAGGATTTGCATGGTTAGATACTGGTACTTATGAAGGACTCGCCAATGCTTCAAACTTTGTTAGGACAATGCAAGAAAGGACAGGCCTTTATATTAGCTGCTTAGAAGAGATAGCATATAGAAACAAGTGGATAACTAAAGAAGAGTTGATAACTCTCGGCAAAGAATATGAAAAAACTGAATATGGTAGGTACATATTGAGTATTGCAGGAGAAATACAGATTTATTAAGACATATGGGGGAATATCCTATGAATATTTTAGTAACAGGTGGGGCCGGCTTTATAGGTTCAAATTTTATAAAACATATGATAAAAAAATATGATTATAAAATAGTCAATTTAGACTTGCTAACATATGCAGGAAATCTAAAAAATCTTGAGGATATTGCTGATGATAGCGGATATCATTTTGTTAAGGGTGACATTTGTGATAGACAGTTACTTGAAAAAATATTTAATGAATTTGATATAAATGTAGTAATCAATTTTGCAGCAGAATCACATGTGGATCGAAGCATTGAAGAACCAGAATTATTTTTAAAGACAAATGTTGTAGGGACGCAAGCATTACTAGACACTGCTAAAAAGTATTGGAAGGCATCTCCTAATGATAAATATTGTAGGAAATTTAAAAATGGAGTAAAATACATACAAGTATCCACAGATGAAGTATATGGAACATTAGGGGTAGAAGGATATTTTACTGAGGAGACAAATATAGCACCTAATAGTCCATATTCAGCATCAAAAGCCTCAGCTGATATGATAGTAAGGGCTTACCATGAAACTTATGGACTTCCTATAAATATCACCCGTTGTTCGAATAACTATGGTCCATATCAATTTCCAGAAAAACTAATACCACTTATGATAAATAATGCACTGCATAATAGAATTCTTCCTGTTTATGGTGATGGCATGCAAATAAGAGATTGGCTACATGTTAAAGACCATTGTGTAGCTATAGATACAGTATTACATAAAGGCAGAGCTGGAGAAGTATACAATATAGGTGGAAATAATGAAAAAACTAATATTGAAATAGTTAAACTTATCTTACAAACCTTAGGAAAATCAGAAGACTTAATTAGATATGTAAAAGATAGGCCTGGTCATGATAGAAGATATGCCATAGATAACTCAAAGATTTCTAGAGAATTAGGCTGGAGTCCTTCCTATACATTTGAAGAAGGTATGACTATGACAATACAGTGGTATTTGAACAATAAAGAGTGGATGGAAGAAATTCTCTCAGGAGATTATAAAAAATATTATGAAAAAATGTATTCAAGTAAGTTAATGTGTACAGAAAATAGGTATAGAAATTCTTCATATGATGAAGTAGCAATTGCCACTGACGAATATGATGATAATTAAAGTGTAGCCATATGAAGCAAAGGTATTAGATTGTTATTCCTGAGTAAAATTAAAAAAGAAAGGAGCTGATACCATGGACATAGCAGCAATGTCAACAATGATTAGTCAATCAAGTGTGCAACACCAGGCTAGTCTATCAGTGCTAAAGTTATCTATGGATTCTGCAAAGATGCAATCTGCTAACCTAGCAGAGATGCTTCAGCAGTCAACTAAAGCCATGGAGATGTCTGTAAATCCACATATAGGTGGAAATATTGATATGAGATTATAGTTTTTTATAAAAGAATAAAGCATCCTAGGTGAGAATGATTATATAAGGAGGAAATGGTTCATGAAAATTAGAGAAATAATGAAGTCTCCAGCAATATCAGTTAAACCTGAGGAAACCATTGGTGAGGCTCTAGAAATCATGTACAGGGATAAGATTAACGGAATGCCTGTAATTGACCAAGCTTATAATCTTTTAGGTATAGTAGTTCGAGCAGATATTTATCGTTTTTTAATCGAACCAGGCCACTATAGATCTTGTCCAGTAGAATGGGTTATGACAAAGGAAGTAGAAAAGGTTGAAATAGATGAGGATATTAAGGAAGCAGCTATTAGACTTAGAAAAAAGAATGTAATTGCTTTACCAGTAATGGATGGAGACAAGACTGTAGGCGTTATTAGTATTGAAGATCTTCTTGATTATTACATAAATGATTGAGGGATAGTATTCAAGAGCAAAGGGATGGAGTTATTGACACCAATAATACCATCCCCTGTTTTTATTCCTCTGACTTTTCCCAGTTGTCCAACTTTTCCATGATTAAATCATAAGTCTGTCTAGAAATATCAGGCAATTCACCAAGTATTTCTTCAGCTTGTTTGAATCCTTCATCAATAGCACCCTTTAAACTATCAAGCTTTGACTTGTCTCCTCCAGAGATAGCTATTGCAAAATCCACAATTCTTTGACTTACAGCTTCTGCACCTAATTGACCGTCTGGAGCTATCATCTCTTGTGCTTCTAATCTAGCTTGTTCGTCGATTTCAATCACTTCTGTAGGGTCTATTAGTTTCAATGACTTACCCTGTCTTTTAAGCAAGTCTTCAATAAGTCTTATTAAGCTCCCATAAGTTCTTTCGCTCTCTGCCTTTAATTTTTGAATAGTAGCCTTATCATATACATGGCTAGGCTTTTCATAGGTGGCTTTTTTGGCATTATGACTTCTTTCAAAAACATCAGCAGGTTTTTCATTAGTACTTAGCTTTTCCTTGGCAGGTAAGCGTTCTTGCTTACTAGCTATGGTAGGTGCCGAGTTTACACTATTTACTTTC
>JBBAFY010000065.1:0-12505 GCA_041655135.1 Tissierellales bacterium | reverse complement strand
ATTTTTCCACATAGAATATTAAATAAAGTTGATTTGCCTGCACCATTTAGTCCAACAAGACCGACCTTTTCATTATCATTAAGTGAAAAAGTGATTTTATCCAGTATTGTATCTACTACATAGCTTTTGCTTATATTGCTGCATGATAAAACTATCACTTCAAATCCTCCTCAATCACTCTAATAAGTATAATTTTATCAAAAAACGTTTAAAAAAGATAGATAAGGGTATGATTTTTTAAAGAGGATAAGATAAATATATTTTTTAGAACTGAATTTAAGGAGTTTATCAGAGGTTACGGTGGACTTGTCAGTATCTTCAATTGACAGGAATTTAACCAAATGGTATAATATTAAAAATATTTCTAGTACGAAAATCTAAATAGAATGGGTGGAGAATTCATATGGAAAGAGAAAATAAAGTTTCTATGGCAGTTATCAGGAGATTACCAAAATATTATAGATATTTAGGTGAACTACTTGATAAAGATATAAATAGAATATCATCACAGGAGTTAAGTAGTATTACAGGATTCACTGCTTCTCAAATACGACAGGATTTAAATAACTTTGGTGGCTTTGGGCAGCAAGGCTATGGATATAATGTTGAAGAATTACACAAGCAACTAGGAAAAATCTTAGGATTAGAAAGAACCTACAAGGCAGTTTTAGTAGGTGCAGGTAATCTTGGCCAGGCAGTATCAAACTATAGAGGTTTTGAGGATGCAGGCTTTAAGCTATTAGCCTTGTTTGATAAAAATCCTAAGGTAATAGGGCTAAAAATTAGGGATATTGAAATATTAGATGTCGACATGCTTGAAGATTTCATTAAAAATAATGATATTGAAATAGGGATAATTACAACACCAAAAGAACAGGCACAAGGGGTTGCAGATGTTTTTGTTAAAAGCAGTATAAAGGGTATATGGAATTTTGCACCTATAGATTTGAAGCTTCCAGAGGATGTTGTTGTAGAAAATGTTCACTTGAATGAGAGCTTGTTTATTCTTTCATATATGTTTAAAGAAATAAACAGTAAATAAAGAATAAAAAGTGTCCGCTAGCTGGACACATGGTGTAGCACTATCATACAAAACAGATTATTTTACAAAATAATCTGTTTTTTTTTTGTACTTTTAATAGAATTAAATTATTTTTTTACTTTTATCAAGAAATAAGACCCTTTTTATCATAAAATTGCTGAGTGTTATTTAATTAACATGAATTAGAAGAAAACACCTTGATTTAGACACTTAAGCAAATAAATTAGCTACAGAAACCCATATATATGGGAATGATGTTAAGAGAATGTAAAATAAATATTTAACAAAGTGCGGATATTTATGTTTTTTTAGAGTATAATGAAGTCAATGGCAAGGAAATTGCATATATTTAATTTAGTATGTTTAAAATTTGTCAAAGTGTTGTAGATTTGCAAAAGTGGCTATCACAAAATCAGTTTGGTCATGAGCAGATTTTGGATAATTGCTTGTAAATTAAGGAGGGAAAGATATGGATTTTAGCTTAACTAAGGAACAGGAAATGATAAGAAAAACCATGAGGGAATTTGCTGAAATAGAAATAAAACCTATTGCAGCAGACATTGATGAAACTGAAAGATTCCCTAGTGAGAGTGTAGAAAAGATGGCTAGGTATCATATGCTGGGAATACCTATTCCAGAACAGTATGGTGGAGCAGGTGGAGATGATTTAGCTTATGCCATAGCAGTTGAAGAGCTATCTAGAGTATGTGGTACTACTGGAGTAATAATCTCCGCCCATACATCTCTTGGATGCTGGCCTATTTTAAAGTTTGGTACAGAGGAGCAAAAGCAAAAGTATTTAGTTCCATTAGCTAAGGGTGATTATCTAGGAGCCTTTGGACTTACGGAACCAAATGCAGGAACTGATGCAGCAGGACAGCAAACTGTGGCAGTTCTAGATGGTGATGATTATGTACTTAATGGAAGCAAAATATTCATCACTAATGGTGGACAGGCAGATGTATATATAATTTTTGCAATGACTGATAAATCAAAAGGTACAAGAGGTATTACTGCTTTCATCGTGGAAAAGGATTTCCCAGGATTTAAAGTTGGTAAAAAGGAAAACAAATTGGGTATTAGAGCTTCTTCCACTACAGAGCTTATTTTCGAAAACTGTAGAGTTCCAAAAGAAAATTTATTAGGAGAAGTTGGGAAAGGCTTTAAGATAGCCATGACTACTCTTGATGGAGGAAGAATTGGTATAGCAGCTCAAGCACTAGGGATAGCTCAAGGAGCACTAGATGAGGCTATTAAGTTTGTAAAAGAGAGACAACAATTTGGAAGAGCAATAGGACAATTCCAAGGAATTCAATGGATGATAGCTGACATGGTTACTAAGGTGGAGGCTACAAGACTAATGGTATATAATGCTGCTTATAGAAAGTCAACAGGTTTAGAATATGGTAATGCAGCAGCTATGGCAAAATTATTTGCAGCAGAGACAGCAATGGAGGTAACAACTCAAGCAGTACAGCTACATGGTGGCTATGGCTATACTAGGGATTATCCAGTTGAAAGAATGATGAGAGATGCTAAGATAACAGAAATATATGAAGGTACTTCTCAAGTTCAAAAAATGGTTATATCAGCCAATGCGTTGAGATAGAAAAGGAGTGAAAAGCGATGAGAATAATTGTTTGTGTTAAGCAAGTCCCTGACACTAATGAGGTAAGAATAGATCCAGTAAAAGGAACTCTTATTCGTGAAGGTGTTCCAAGTATAATAAACCCAGATGATAAAAACGCTTTAGAGGAAGCTCTAAAGATAAAAAATACTCATGATGACGTAGAAGTAATAGTACTTTCAATGGGACCACAACAAGCTAAAGAAGCAATGAGAGAAGCTATTGCAATGGGAGCAGATGAAGCTATATTACTAAGTGATAGAGCATTTGGAGGTGCAGACACCTGGGCTACCTCTTCTACATTAGCAGCAGCAATAAGAAAAATAGGTAACTATGACATAGTATTCTGTGGTAGACAGGCAATAGATGGAGATACAGCACAAGTTGGTCCACAAATAGCTGAACACCTAGGACTTCCTCAGATTACTTATGTAGAAAAGCTTGAAGTTAATGGCAAGAGTCTTACTGCCCATAGATCATTAGAAGATGGATATTATGTAATTAAATCAGATATGCCAGTTCTTCTTACTGCAATAAAAGAACTGAATGAACCTAGATATCCTTCTATAAAGGGCATATATAAGTCATTTAGAAATGAAGAACTGATCAAAGTTTGGACAGTGGATGATATTGATGTTGATAGAGAGCAAATAGGACTTAAGGGTTCACCTACTCAGGTTAAAAAATCATTTACTCCTGCATCAAACAAAACTGGTGGAGAAATGCTAACAGGTAATCCTAACGAGATAGCAAGATTGTTTGTTGTTAGGTTGAAGGAGAGACAAATATTATAGAATATACGTTCACTGATTCGGTCATGAATAATTCTATAGCTCATTTCAGTAAAAAATTCTACAACTCGCAAACCCACTTCGTTCAAACAGTGCAAGTTGCTTAACGGATTTTTCACCTACATTTGCTAAGAATTATAATCATGCCCTGCATATGTTCACTTAATATTTCTATAATATTTCTATCGTGATAGGAATAAATTTTTATGTTGAGGTGATATAAATGGCTGTTAAAGTTATAGATGAAAAGTGTACTGGTTGTACTACATGTGTTGACGCTTGTCCATTTGATGCTATAGAGATGAGAGAAGATAAGGCCTATATAAAAGATAACTGTACATCTTGTGGTGTTTGCGTAGAAACATGTCCCTTTGATGCAATAGTTAAGGAAGAAGAAAGTAAGGTTGAAATAGACGATATATCTAAATATAAAGGAGTTTGGGTCTTTGCAGAGCAAAGAGAAGGGAAATTATTAAATGTTGCAGTAGAGCTTCTAGGTGAAGGTAGAAAAATGGCTGATAAGCTAGGAGTTGAGTTGACAGCAGTTTTATTAGGAAGCAAGGTAGATGATATAGCTGAAAAACTAATTAAGTATGGAGCAGATTTAGTATTGCATGCTGATGACAAGCTACTAGAGACTTATACTACAGATGGATATACAAAGGTTATATCAGACTTAATCAAAGTGAGAAAACCAGAAATCATGCTAATAGGAGCTACTAATATAGGTAGAGACTTAGGGCCTAGACTTTCTGCAAGGGTACACACAGGACTTACTGCAGACTGTACAAGATTAGAGATTGATGAAGAAGACAAGAAGCTTTTGATGACAAGACCAGCATTTGGTGGAAACCTAATGGCTACTATAATATGTCCTGACCATAGACCTCAGATGTCTACAGTTAGACCTGGAGTAATGGAAAGAGCACAATATGACGAGAATAGAAAAGGCAAAGTTGAGAGAGTAGAAATCGATTTAACTGAAGAAGACATTAAGGCCACCGTTGAAAAAGTAGTTAAATCAGGAAAGGCTGAGGTTCCACTAGAGGAAGCTAAGATAATTGTAGCAGGTGGAAGAGGCTTAGGAACTCAAGAAAACTTTGAATTAGTAGAAAAGCTTGCTAAAAAGCTAGGAGGAGTTGTAGGTGCTTCTAGAGCCACTGTAGATGAAGGATGGATTGAGCATTCACATCAAGTCGGTCAAACAGGTAAAACAGTAAGACCTAAACTATATATAGCATGTGGTATATCAGGAGCTATTCAACATTTGGCAGGTATGCAGGATGCAGAATGTATTATAGCAATTAATAAAAATCCTGATGCTCCAATATTTAAAATAGCTGACTATAGCATAGTTGGGGATGTAGCAGAAATAATACCTGCAATGCTAGAAACATTAGATAATGTAGATGATGTACTAGCTGCTTTTAAGGCTATGGCATAAGTGTATAGAAATTAGAAAAACGACAAAATCATTGTCGTTTTTCTCTTTTTTTGGAGTATTAAGATAAAAAACATTCATAAAAACTAGATATTCTAAAAAGATCCTTGCAATTCACAGAATAATCTAAAAATTTTGCAGATTTATAGGAGTATTAGGGTATATACTTAGAATAAGATAATTTGTTTTGGAGTCTTTCTAGTTTTTATAAATATAATAAGAAAGGGAGGAATATGAGGTGGGAAAAGCTAAAAAGGAAAAGAGCAGTATGAAAAAGGATAAGGTCAAGTTAAGTTTAAAAGCTAAATTGGTATTGGTCTTTATTTTGATTATTACCATTCCTACCATAGTTTTAGCACTAGGTGCCTATGTCACTTCGACACAAGTAGTCAAAGATCAATTTGAAGACTTGGTAAAGAGCCTTGGAGAAGAAGTAAATAGTACAGTAGAAAAGTATTTTCAAAGCTTTGAAAATGGACTTAGCTTTATGGCCAATGACTCAAATGTCCAGTCAGTTTATTTGAATGCGGATTCTAAAGAATGGATGCTTAAAACTTTTGAGAACTACATAAATAACTATTCTGATGTTACAAATATCTATTTAGGTACAGAAAGAGGGGAGATGTTTGTATATCCTAAAGCCGAATTGCCGCCAGATTTTGATCCTAGGAAAAGAGATTGGTATATAGAAACTGTCCAGAACAAGGAATTAACATGGGTAAGTCCTTACATAGACACAGCTACCAAGGAGTTAGTTATATCAGCAGGAGTGCCTATATATGACCCTACAAATCCTAGTAGACTATTAGGTGTATTAGGAATAGATGTTAAATTAGACGCCCTAACGGAATTAATGACATCTATAAAGGTAGGTCAAGAAGGCTACCCAATATTATACAATAAGGAAGGAATTGTGCTTATACATAAAAATAAGGACTTGATAGGTAGTCCTTCGACTGTACCTAAGCTATTAGAGGCTATACAGAGTGGAAATGTAGATTTTATAGAGTATGATTTTAACGATAAGGGAGTTATGAGAACAAAGCTGGGAACCATTAGTGTCTTAAGCAGATTAGATTGGAGAGTAGTTTCCACTATTTATCTAGATGAAATCACAAGTCATACATCTAAACTATTAATTAATAACGCCTTTATTGGAGGAGTATCCATTGTCGTAGCAATCATTGTAGCCCTGCTTTTTGCTAACTCCGTAACAAAACCTATAAAATCACTTTCTCATAGCATGGAAAAGGTAAAAGAAGGAGATTTTACTATAAGACCTAATATTAAAAGCAAGGACGAAATAGGATTGCTTGGAGAAAGCTTTAATATTATGATAGATAATTTAGCAAATCTTATAAATGTAATCAAGAATGTTTCCTTTGAGGTAACGGGCTCTTCGGAGCAGTTAGCAGCTACATCAGAAGAAACTAGCGCATCATCAGAGGAAGTCACAAGAACTGTGGAGGAAATAGCCAAAGGGGCTTCAGAACAAGCCCAGGATTCAGAAACAGGTGTTATGCTAGTGACCAACCTTGCAAACAAATTTAATGAGTTGTCAAATAGCTCCAATGATATGTTCAGTGTAGCAAAGGAAGTAATGGATACCAGTATAAACAGTGTTAGTTTAGTTGAAGAATTAAGATCTAAAACTGAATTAAATAATATAGGTACCAATGAGATAGAAAAGCAAATATTGAATCTAGATGAAAAAATTAATTTCATAGGGACTATACTTCAGACCATTGATTCTATAGCTGAGCAAACCAATTTATTAGCCTTAAATGCATCTATTGAGGCAGCTAGAGCAGGTGAATATGGTAAAGGCTTTGCCGTTGTTGCAGAGGAAATAAGAAAATTATCATATGATTCTAGAGAATCCTCAGATAGGATTAAAGATATTATTGGAAGCATTCAAAATGATAGTAAAGAAACTGTTGTGACAATGAAGGATGTTAAGCAAAGAACTGTAGAGCAATCCCAAGCAGTAACAGAAGTAAATAACGCCTTCAATAGGATATCCAGCTCTATAGATAATATGGCTGAAAAAATCGAGGTAATTGGCGGATATGTGAATGAAATGAACTCAGATAAGGATAAAATTGTTGAGTCAATTGAAAATATATCTGCAGTATCAGAAGAAACGGCTGCAGCATCTCAAGAGGTAACAGCATCTATGGAAGAGCAATCCTCTGCTGTACATGAGGTTGCAGAGGCAGCGAACAGATTGAATGAGCTTGCATTGAAACTGAATGAAGAAATAAGTAGATTTAGCATTTAAAGGTGGCCTTAGGGCCACTTTTAACTTTTAGATACTACATAAAGACCATAATCTATGTTACAATATTCTTGTACTTTATTAAAATGGAGGAATATTCATGGAAATAATAGCACTTATAGGTCATAGTGGCAGTGGGAAAAGCTACAAGGCAATAACTCTAGCTAAAGAAAAAGATATTGAATATATCATTGATGATGGCCTTTTAATAAAAGGAAATAAAATATTAGCAGGGAAATCTGCAAAAAGAGAAGGTACAATAGTCAGTGCTATTAGAAGAGCTATATTTATGGATAATGCTCATAAATTAGAAGTGATAAATGCAATAGCGAAAGATAAACCACATAGTATACTTATTATAGGAACATCAGATAAAATGGTGAATAAGATTTCCACTTCTCTAAGGCTTCCACAAATAAGCCAGAGAGTTTATATTGAGGATATATCAACAGAGGAAGAAATAGATGTAGCCAAGAACTACAGAAAAAAGGAAGGGAAACATGTTATACCAGTCCCTACATTCGAAGTTAAAAAGGATTTTTCTGGATATTTCATAGACAGCTTGAAAATATGGAGAAAAAAAGAAAATCCCAAGGATCAAGTGGTCTATGAAAAGACAGTAGTAAGGCCAACATTTAGCTATCATGGTAAATACACTATTTCAGATGGTGTAATAAAGGATTTACTAAAACATGCTGCTAGCAAGGTCATTGGAATAGCAAAAGTCTATGGAGTACAAATTAAAAGCTTAGAGCAGGGAATCGTTATAGGTCTCAATGCTGAGGTTATGTATGGGAATCCTATAGTGCCATTGATTACTCTTATGCAGGAGCAAATTATATATGAAGTTGAGAATATGACCTCTTTAAATATTTTATCTGTTGATGTTCTAGTGAAGAAAATGATAAAAAGTTAATACTTGTTTACTTTAAGACAATGATTGTGTTATAATTTCGTTGTGCTAAGGCGTGACTTAGAAATCTATATAGTTTACACATTGGAAAACCTTTTCAAGGGCTCGTATGAAATTTGCTAAAATATTAAAATTATATGGATTAATAAGCCTTATTAATTTTGTTCAACTTTATAATATAAAAAGGGGGACCTATAATGAAGTACATTGAGGAAGTATTAGAAAGGGTAAAACAAAGAAACGCAAGTGAGCCAGAGTTTATTCAAGCAGTTGAAGAGGTTCTTGGTACATTGGAACCAGTACTTGAACAACGCCCGGACCTTGTAGAGGCAAATATTCTTGACAGAATATGTGAACCAGAAAGAATGGTAATGTTTAAAGTGCCATGGGCAGATGATCAAGGAAACATTCATGTAAACAGAGGATTTAGGGTACAGTTTAATGGATCTATAGGACCTTATAAGGGAGGAATTAGATTTCACCCTTCAGTAAATCTAAGTATAATGAAGTTTTTAGGATTCGAGCAAACATTTAAGAATTCTCTAACAGGACTTCCAATAGGTGGAGGTAAAGGTGGTTCTGACTTTGACCCAAGGGGAAGATCAGACGGAGAAGTTAGAAGATTTTGTGAAAGCTTTATGACAGAATTATATAGATACATAGGACCAGACGTTGACGTTCCAGCGGGAGATATAGGAGTTGGACCAAGAGAAATTGGATATATGTATGGATATTATAGAAGAATTAGAGGCGCATTTGAAAACGGAGTGGTAACAGGAAAAGGATTATCATATGGAGGAAGCTTAATAAGACCAGAAGCTACTGGTTTTGGAGCTGTATATTTCTGTAGGGAAGTTCTTAAACATATGAATGATACAATAGAAGGCAAAACATTTGCAATATCAGGCTTTGGTAATGTTTCTTGGGGAGTTACAAGAAAGGTTACTGAATTAGGTGGAAAAGTAGTTACTTTGTCAGGTCCAGATGGATATGTTTATGATCCAGACGGAGTAGTGACTAAAGAAAAAATAGATTATCTAGTAACTATGCGTAATTCAGGAAGAGATAAGGTACAAGACTATGCTGATAAGTTTGGTGTTGAGTTCTTCCCAGGAGAAAAGCCATGGGGTCGTAAGGTTGATATAGTCATGCCATGTGCTACTCAAAACGAGGTACACATAGAAGACGCTAAGAAGATTGTAGCTAATGGAATTAAGTATTATATAGAGGTTTCAAATATGCCTACAACTAATGAAGCTCTAAAATACTTATTAGATAGCAAGCTAGTAGTTGCTCCAGGAAAGGCAGTAAATGCAGGAGGAGTTGCTACATCAGCACTTGAAATGACTCAAAACAGCATGAGATTATCATGGACAGAAGAAGAAGTAGATACTAAGCTTCGCCAGATAATGATTAACATCCACAACAATGCTAGAGATGCAGCTGCTAAATATGGCTTTGGCTACAACCTAGTTGCAGGTGCAAATATTGCTGGATTTGATAAAGTAGCGGAAGCAATGAAGGCTCAGGGCATATATTAAACCCATGTAAGGAAATTTTGTAAAGAAGATAATTGAAAAGAGTTTTCCTCTGGGTTAAAAGGAATAGATTTTAATTAAGGGAATCCTATATGGGTTCCCTTTTCCAATTGGAAACATATAGTTAGCTATATCTGCAATATATTTTGACATCTGCATAAAAAACTTAGAAAAATCCTAGGTTCCTTAGTATAGTAACATTAAAATGAAAATGATTAGCAAATACATATATTGGGTATATTTATAGATGGCAAGGCATGAATGGAGGGTGGAGATGGAGTATAGAATTTTAGAGGTAGAAGATAAAATAGTGGTAAAGGACGTGGAACATTTTGAGCCCAAGCATATATTTGAATGTGGACAATGCTTTAGATGGGACAGCGAAACAGATGGTAGCTATACAGGTGTAGCCTTAGGAAGGATTTTAAATGTTAAAAAGGATAAGGAAGATATAATTTTTTCTAATACAAATTTAAAAGATTTTAAGGAGATTTGGCTTGATTATTTTGACCTTAAGACAGATTATAGTGGAATAAAGAACAAGCTGTCAAGGGATCCAATATTAAAGGAAGCTATTAATTTTGGTCACGGAATAAGGATACTAAATCAAGATGAATGGGAAATCTTAATATCATTTATAATGTCTGCCAGAAACAGTATACCTATGATTAAAAGATCCTTGAATATCTTAAGTGAAAGATATGGGAAATACTTAGGCCAGTATAATGGAAGAAAGTATTATAGTTTTCCAGAGGCAAATGAATTGGCCAAACTGTCCCTAGAAGAGGTCCAGGATTGTAAGGCTTCTTTTAGATCAAAATATATATTAAGTACTGCTAAAACAATAGCTAGCGGACAAGTAGACATATATAGCTTTAAGAACCTTTCAACAGAAGATGCTAGAAAGGAACTTATGAGATTTACAGGTGTGGGTCCTAAGGTTTCTGATTGTATAATGTTGTTTTCAATGAAAAAACATGATGCATTCCCAATAGATGTTTGGGTAAAAAGGGTTATGGAATATTTTTATTTAAAGAAAGATACAAATCTAAAATTAATACAAAAATATGGGCAAGATAAATTTGGAGAATTTGCTGGATATGCACAGCAATACTTATTTTATTATGCAAGAGAGCTAGGGATTGGAAAGAATAAAGAATGATTGTTAGTTTGCAGTTTTATTGTTATTTGCCTAGGATTAGGAATATTTAGTAGCTTATATAAAAAAGGTGAAAAAACTATATATATCATGAAATATGAACTAAACTTACCATAAAGGCAAATATTAGAGAAATAAGGGTAAATATGACTCTAAATCGCATTTGATTCTATAAAATGCTTTAGATAACATATAAGTTGTAGGAATTAGCACTCGACGATGCAGAGTGCTAATAATTAAAAAGAAAAACTAAAATTAAAATAATCAGGGAGGGTAAAACATGAATATTAAGCCATTAGGAGACAGAGTTGTTATTAAAAAAGTTGAGGTAGAAGAAAAAACAAAAAGCGGTATAGTACTTCCAGGTACAGCTAAAGAACAACCACAAATAGCTGAAGTAATGGCAGTAGGCGCAGGTATAACTGGAGACGAAAAGAAAAAAGATGAACTAAAGGTAGGAGATAGAGTTGTATTCTCTAAATATTCAGGAACTGAAATAAAGGTTGATGACGTAGAGTATACAATAGTAAAGTTAGCAGATATATTAGCAGTAGTTGAGTAGGAAGAGCTTAAATTAGAAATACATTCACGGTTTTGAACATGAATAATTCTAAAGCTCATTTCCATGAAAAATCCTAAAATTCGTAAATTCACTATGTTCAAACATACGGATTTCTTAACGTATTTTTCATTTACATTTGCTAAGAATTATAGTCATGTTCTGCAAATGTTCACTTAATTTTAATTTAAACTTATTTGAATGTAAATATTTTATGACAAAAAATTTAAGGAGTGTGAATATAATGGCTAAGGACATTAGATTTAGTGAAGAAGCACGTCGTGCTATGGAAAGAGGTATAAACAAGCTAGCAGATACAGTTAAAGTAACTTTAGGACCAAAGGGAAGAAACGTTGTTTTAGATAAGAAATTCGGTTCACCATTAATCACTAACGATGGTGTTACAATAGCTCGTGAAATAGAGCTTGAAGATAAATTTGAGAACATGGGAGCTCAATTAGTAAAAGAGGTCGCTACAAAAACTAATGATGTTGCTGGTGATGGTACTACTACAGCTACAATATTAGCTCAAGCAATTATTAGAGAAGGACTAAAAAACGTTGCTGCTGGTGCTAACCCAATGATAATCAAAAAAGGTATACATAAGGCAGTTGATGTGTCAGTAGAGGAAATTAAAGCACTTTCTAAGACAATAGAAAGCAAAGAATCTATAGCTCAAGTTGCATCTATATCAGCTGGTGATGATGAAATAGGTAGCCTAATAGCAGAAGCCATGGATAAGGTTGGCAAAGAAGGCGTTATAACAGTTGAAGAATCAAGATCAATGGGAACTACTCTTGATGTAGTAGAAGGTATGCAATTTGATAGAGGATATTTATCTGCTTACATGGTAACAGATACTGATAAGATGGAAGCAGTTTTAGATAATCCATATATTTTAATTACTGACAAGAAAATAACTAATATTCAAGAAATACTTCCTATATTAGAGCAAATAGTTCAACAAGGAAAACAATTAGTAATTATTGCTGAAGATGTTGAAGGCGAAGCATTAGCTACATTAGTAGTTAACAAGCTAAGAGGAACATTTACATGTGTTGCTGTTAAGGCACCTGGATTTGGAGATAGAAGAAAAGATATGTTGAGAGACATAGCTATCCTAACAGGCGGAGAGGTTATATCAGAGGAATTAGGAT
>JBBAFY010000064.1:0-13194 GCA_041655135.1 Tissierellales bacterium | reverse complement strand
AATATCATCGTATGAAACTAGTATTTCCTTTACATTGCTTTTCATCTTGCATCCTCCCTACGGACGATCAGTGTTCGTCCCTGCTTTTTTACGGACAGCCATTGACCACCCTTACATTTTATGACTGGTAACCTATATCACCAACATTGTTTATCAATTCTCCTTGTATTCTAATACTAATACCCTTGAAGTATTGCTATTGACTTTATAACTTTCACTTATCCTATATCCTATTACCCAAATTATCTCTTCACTATCTTCAATAATTGGTATAAGGTCTCTTTTATCTCTAGGTATCTTTTTATCAATAAAAAAGTCTTTAAGCTTTTTGGAGCCATCCATTCCCAATGGAGTAAACCTATCGCCATCTTTTCTATTCCTTATGTATAAACCACCTTTTATTCTATCATAATCAAAGAACTTTATGAACCTATTAGTTTTTTTAATATCTACATCTGTAATAGGTACAATATTAGATGTAATAGTTGAGCCTAGCTCATATATAGTTACTGTATCTCCAATGTTAAAATGGTAGCTAAAAGAATTTATGTCACTCTTTTTTTCTTTTTCAATTATCAGGTTTCCATAGCTGGTTTTAACAACAATATTATTAGTTATGTTTATGCTTTTTCCCGTTGCATTCTCTTCTATTAGGCTAATAATATTATTTATATGCTTTTCTTCTATTCCTTTTATATTTCCGTTTATTCTTTCAATGCTTCTCCTGATTATTCTGGATTTAATAGAATAATGCTCTGTATTTAACTTGTCTATACATAACACTATACTAGCCAAAGATTCCTCAACAACTAGGTTGTTAAATCTACTTTCTACAAACCCTAGTATAAATTCACTATCCATTTGAGCTAATCTTGCAGTTCTTTTTAATGTATCCACAATACCTTTATTATAGTTCTTAATTATGTAGGGAATGACCTCAAGTCTGGTTCTGTTCCTGCCATATATAGGCTCCAAGTTTGTCCTATCTATTCTAGCTTCTATATTGTTCTCTTTACAAAAATCTTCAATTTCCTCTCTACTACTATCTAAAAGAGGTCTAACTATATTCATATTTTTGTATTCCATGCCCCTTAGGCCTTCTAATCCTGTTCCTCTAAAAAACCTCATTAATAAGGTTTCTGCCTGATCATTCTTGTTATGTGCTACAGCAATCTTTCCTCCGCCGACATCATATAGTATCTTGTTGAAAAAGTCATATCTTATAGCTCTTCCTGCCTCCTCAGATGTAAGCTTATTCTCTATAGCATACTTATCCATGTTTACCTTAGTTGAATAAAAAGGTAAAGAGAGCTTTTGGCATATCTTTTTAACATATGCTTCATCTGCATCTGCTTCTTCTTTTCTAATACCATGATTTACATGGGCAATATATATGCTAAAATCAAGTTCTTCTTTTATGTCCTTAAGAATGTATAACAAAGCCATAGAATCCGGACCACCTGATACTCCTACTACTATCTTATCGTGCTCTTCTATTAAATTGTGTTCATTAATTATATTGATAATTTTTTGTCTCATGGGAACATCACCTATAATCTTTTTATTTAGGTTTCTATAATTAAACAATCTATCCTTTTAAAAAAAATATCCCTATTCCTATAATGGTTACAAGGAAAAAAAGTCCTAGGCTAAACATAAAAAAAACATCTATCCTTGATTTTGTTTTTTTATTAGCCTTCATTTTGGAATTCGTATTATTATTTACTACTAGAGATGGGTTGCACTCTTTGAAGAGCCTATTAAGTTCTGCTTTGAAGTTACTAATTTGGTTAATTTCTCCTCGAAGTGACTTTATTAAGCATTTTTTAAGTTTGTTGTCTATGGTAAGATAACTAATATATGATATTACCCAATCTATATTATGTACTAGTGGATTAAATTCTCTTCTAAGCAACATAGATGATATTACCATAGCTACACTAAATACTATATTTGTGTCGTAATCACTACTTAAGTAGACATCCCATGAGAATATACTATACGCAGGAGTAAATTCCTTAACTCCTCTCCCTTTTTCAATAACACCACCAAAATCAATAAACCTAATTTTCTTTCCTCTCTTATCAACCATAATATTATCTGGCTTTATATCTACATATATATATCCCATTTTATATATTCTTTCAAGAATATTCAATAAAATAATTCCGATTCCTATTATTTCCTTCACTTTTATTTTATTATATCTTATTATTTCTTTAATATTATACCCTTCTAAATAGTCCATAACAAAAAAATAATATAAATTCCCACTTTTTTTGTAATCATCTATATCATATGCCCTTGGAACATTTTTAAGTTGTTTTAGCTTTGTCATCATGTCAAATTCTCTGGTTATTGAGCTAATATCCTTGCTTATTTTAAGAGCTCTAACATTTCCTTTCATATCCTTTATCTTGTACACTGCTCCAATTCCACCTTCACCTAACTTTGATAGAACCGTATATTTATTTTTGTTCCACTTCCCCATGACTGTCTCAGCTATTTGCAACATCCTAATCCTCCCTCAACAGAAAACCTACAACATATCACTATAGTTGTAGGTTCTCTATTCTCCAAAACTTCCAATCTTACACACTCAAACTCTTAAAAAACATTTCCTCTTCTGTTTTAAGCTCAGTGTCAAAATTATTAGATAGAAGCTGAATGGCACTTTTAATTGCAGGTCCTGTTGGTGTATTTCCTCCTATTTGTATCTTGTAAAGGGACTGTTCCAGTAAGGTTATATCCTCTGTGAATTTGCATAGGACATCATATTGCTCTTGGTTTTTGCCAGGATAGCTTATTACTGCTATTTCCGTTATACCCTTTCTTTGATTTAACATTCTAAATAGATTTAAAATGCTTTTCTTTGCCATGTCCATTTTATTCGTCATGCTACTGCTTGAATCAATAAGTACACAGCATTTAATATTTATTTCGTCTCCAATCCTATCTATCATGTCAACAACTTTATTTCTTGATTGGGGAGGCATATCATTAAGACCTGTCCCAATTAAGTCCTTTAATTCCTTATTTACAGCCTCTTCAATAGTTTTATAGACAGATTTCACAGTTACCATGCTAAGAGCCATGGTGAGATTTTGAACATTGGTTGATTCCCATACTCCTCCACCTGCTTCTGCTATAGCTTTAATTTCTAAAAGCGGCCTTTCGTCTGCGATCTTGTTTGTTATTCCTATGGTGCTAATAGTGATCCCTTTACTGTGTCCTTCCTTAGCTACAGTTATTGGATCCATGCCTTCATTAGATTCCCCATCAGTTATGAGCATTATTTGCCTAAATTCAATAGTCTTATCCATAAAAACAAACCTCCTAAGCCTTTTTTCTAATTATTGCCATGCCTCTGAATTATATACATTCTTATTGTTTTAGCACTATTTTGTATTAATACATAGATATGCTAGTCCACTGATTTTAGAATACCAAAATAGGAAAGCATGTAGTTTCCTCCTACATGCTCATCTTATTTATCTTCTCTTCCATATCTTAGTCACTAGAACTGTCATATCATCATTAGCTGTACCTCTACAAGCCTCTGAGGCAGCATCCATTATTATGTCTGCAATGGTTTGAGGATTGACGCTTTCTATGTCTTGAATAATATTGGCTAACCATCTTTCCTTATTATCTTCATTATAATTTGCATCTAAAATCCCATCAGATACCATGATTATAAAGTCTCCATCTTGAAGTTCTTCCTCGTATACTTGTATATCAACATCTCTAAGAATCCCAACAGGGAGGGAGTGAGAATTTATTATTTGCACACTATTTCTTTTCTTTATAAAGGTTGGTGCTGATCCAATCTTTACGAATTGTGTCCTTCCACTATACAAATCAAGAATTGACATATCTATAGTTGCCAGCATCTCATCTGAAGATTTTAATACTAATACTGAGTTAATGGTCTTAAGAGCCAATTCTTTATCAAAACCTGCCTCTAAAAACTTTTCAAGCAGTGATATTGTAATATCGCTTTCTTGACTTGCCTTATGTCCAACTCCCATGCCGTCACTAATAACAGCAAAGTAGTTGTTTTTTCTCTCTCCAAAGGTATAATTGTCACCAGATACACTATTAAATCCATTATCTATTCTAGTTACCTTTGTAATTGCTCCAAAGCGATTTGCTTTTATAAGCTTAAATTTTATTCTCCTATCTTCATATTTGGTACTTGCACAATATTTGTTATTTGCAAGCTCTATTCCTACTATTTCAGATACGATATTAGTTGCTTTATTTGTTATAGCATCATCATAAGTGCGAGCTTTTATTTCTAAATATATTTCAAAGTCTTCCTCATTACCCTCTGTTACAATTACCTTATCCACATTTATTCCGTTTTTTCTTAATCCTGCATATAATTCTTTTTCCACATCTCTTTTAAATCTTACGTCATTGTATATCTCTTTTGCCAAATCATTTATTACCTTTGACATTCCCTCTAGCTGATCAGATATAAGTTGTCTACTTTCCATTATTTTATTTTCCCATTTGTAATCAAGTTTATAAATATCAAATATATAGTTGGTTTTCTGTGCAATTTCATCTGTTTTTATACACCTTTTCTTGAATACTTCAGGCATCATGCTAGGTGTAATGCCGCCCTTCATCTCAATGATTCCCAAGATATCAAACATAGCTTGATAGGTTGAATAAAAATCACTTTCCCAGCAAAATCTACAAAGAGAACATTTTCTACAAACTTCGTTAGTTACTGCATCAATAAGCTTTGATACATCCTTTTGTTCAACTACCTTTTGTCTATCTGATACTCTTCTAAAGGTTTGTCCAAGTTCTTCAAAAACTTGTGAGATTTCTGTAAGCCTTTTAAAAGTCATATCTTTGACTCTATTTGAGTAGGCTTCCTCTATATGAGTTTTGTCAGACACTCCAATAACAACCTTACTTCCTAATCCTTTTGTGAATTTAGTTACTAATAAAAATATTCCTATGGATATGGCAATTTCTTTGTTTTTAAGCATTGACTCCATAGTCCCATCTATATAAAATGACATAATAATACTTCCCAGAAGAAAGCCTAGACAGCTTCCTATCTTGCCGACCTCTTTAAATAAACCAGATAAAAGTCCTGCAAAGCTATACAAGGAGATGACAAAGGGAAGATTAAACTGTGACATTGAAGTAATCACGCCGATCGTAATGCCTACAGCTGCGCCTATTGAGGGGCCCTTAATATATGCTAAAAATATTACAATAGCCACTCCCACAACGTTTTTTAATAATATTCCAAATATACTCATGCTGTTTAGCCCAGATACAGCCAATGCAAGCATTATTGCTCCACATATAACCTCCTCACTTGAAAACACTCTATTAAAAGTAGATTCTATAGTAGGAATACTGTAGGCAAATATATATGTAAGAGTAAATACAACTATGCCTTCAAAGGCTGTTAGAATAAAATCATAGATATAATAGTCATTAATAATTAAATACATGCTTTTTAGTAGCATAAGAGACAATGCTGAGAATATGGATGCTTTAATTATGTTGCTCTTAAATTTAGGGTTCAACAATTTAAATGTAAAGAATATAAACCAAATAACAGAAATATACTGATAGCTATCCAGACCATATACTGTTACAATCCCCAAAGAAGCAAATAGGGGAATCACAGGTGAACTGCCGTGTTTTATAAAATATGCAGTCACAAAAGCTATTCCAAAGGGTGTTAACCCTTCCATAATAGTCGATCTACTTATAAGATATGCCAAGACACTCATTACAATTGTATTAGTATTTATTCCTCTAATTATTCCCTTTAGTTTTTTAAAATCAATTGCACTTCCATTCCACCTACTCTGTTTATCAGCAGGAAATGAATCCACTCTACTTATCATATAATTCCCTCCACCCAATCTTTCGTTTACGCCATTCTAACAGACAGCTTTTGAAATATTTGTCAATCTAGGGTGTATGGTTTTAATAAGTTTTTGACAATATTGAATATACTTTTATCTTTTTTGGAATGAAAGCTTAGTTAAGGTATTTCAAGAAAAATTAATGTTAATTTAAGCTTGTTTCGATAGCAAGGTCTATAACCCAGTCAAATCCTTACCTATACAAGCATCGACAAAAAAATATTTGTCTTTCTTAAAAAAATCAGTAAAGACAAACTAATGTATTATTGTGGAATGCTGGCATAAATATAGTAGCTAGCTATATTACAGCTTAATACTTATAGTTCATGTTAGCTTTATCTAGCAATTTATTATTGAAAACTAAATGTTTTTTTGTCTAAAAAAAATAAGTTTCGGAAAAGCATCCGAAACAATCGGGTTATACATTTCGCAGTCAAGCTACACAAATTTATTTGCTCGCTATCGCTCACATAAATTTGGTGCTTGGTGCGTTTGACCTACCAACGATTCTTTCGGAAAAGCATCCGAAACAATCGGGTTATACATTTCGCAGTCAAGCTACACAAATTTATTTGCTCGCTATCGCTCACATAAATTTGGTGCTTGGTGCGTTTGACCTACCAACGATTCTTTCGGAAAAGCATCCGAAACAATCGGGTTAGGTCATAAAAAAACCGGGTAGTTCCCCCGGTTGTATTCTACGCTCTTCTATTTTTTACACCAAAACCTTTTTTCGTATCTTTTTTCTTAATTTGTTCTTGCTTTTCGCTGCTGTCCTTTAAGAATTTCGCCATCTTATCCTCAAAAGTCATAAATTTTTGCTTGTCATCAGTTTTATTCCAATCTATTACAACTGGTACATTTTTAGGTTTTTTAGGTTCAGCTTGTCTTATTGACAGGCTAATTTTACCCTCATCACTGATTGATAGAACCTTTACCTTAACAACTTGATCTTTTTTTAAATAATCACTTACACTGTTAACATAATCATGAGATATTTCAGATATATGAACTAATCCAGTCTTTCCTTCTGGGAGTTGAATAAAAGCACCAAAGTTTGTAATACCTGTAACTGTGCCTTCAACTACATTATCTACTAAAACGGGCATAAATTAAATACTCCTCCTTTAGATATATTAAAACTTTAACTTACCTTAGTATATATTATAACAATTGAGTTGTCAATCTGTTAAAAACAGTTATCTATGCCCTCATTACACTAATCTTTATTCCTATCTCTATCTATAATAATTATTTCATCTGGCTTCACCATTTTTAACTCTTCTCTAGCCATCTTCTCAATGTATTCTAGGGAGTCTGTATACTTTAGCTTTTCTTCTATATCTTCTATTTCATTATCAAGCTCTTGCTTCTCCTGCTGCTTTTGTAGTCTTTCGCTTTTAAGAGCATTAATCATCTTTTGTTGATTAAGATATGTTATCCCCAAGTAAAGGGCAAGAGCTAAAATAATTAAATGAACTAATCTAATCTTTTTTCTTTTTTTCCTTTTCACCATTAGATTCACCCTTCTTATTTCTGCTTTAGTATAAAGTTTCTACAATGCTTTGAAAAATCCTTTTTAATACATGATATTTTGTACCTATTTTTTTCTAAATATAGTCTTAATGTTTTTCTTTAACCTCTTAAGCATTGTAAATGGCATCTTTAAGTATCTTTTTAATCTTCTAATTATTTTATTTGTATTAGCTTTAGCTTTATTAAATGGAGCTTGTAGCTTAGAGCCAAGTAATTTGAATGGAAAAAAGACAATTCTAAGAATATGCTTTATTACTTCTATAATACCACTTACAATCCAAACCATTACAGTAATTATGATTTTACTTAAAAATCTTGAATATAAGAAGGCCCCAGTAAAAAAACCAAGAAAAATATATCCTCTGATTTCTCCCCAGTTGGTATATAAAATTACTGTTAGAAATATAACCGAGATGATGATCCAAAAAATAAAATCTTCTATAAAGGTAACTACTTTCTTTGGCTTTAAATAGTATCTGGAAATTCTATATAAATCATATACGAACCCCATCACTATACCACCATATAAGGTAGCAAAAAATATATATCCTTGGCTTTGAAAGAAAATATCCACCCTACCACCTCATGCTAATACTATATTACTTAAACATCTTTCCTAATAATCCATTTCCTTTTCCATTTGATATTTCTTTGTTAGTATAAGTTATACTATTTATAACTCCCTGTATGGTTACATTTCCTTCGTCTAAGTTTAGTTTGCTTATGTTTAATGATGCTCCCTTTACATTTATGCCTCCCTTACTTGTAGCAAGTATTATTGTATTGTCATTAAAACTCTCAACAAATTCAACGCCTGAAATTCCAAGTTTTTCTCTGTCTTCAAGTATTATATTATTACTTTTGCCTGTAATTCTTTTCTCAGTCATCTTGTCTCCCCCCCATTATTATACTTATGTTAATAAATATGTTTTTTAACCATTGTTTATGCTAGGCATTCATAAGAATAGCTACATAAGTGTTATTTTAGAATGTAAAAAGCAAGGTTATTGCTAGATACTTAGATAAAATCTAGCTTAACCTTGCTATAATAACTTAATATATCTACAAACTACAAATACTAGCCCCTAACACTTTACATCTTTTATTATGACTGCTATAGCCCTTTTTATTTGATTATTGCTGTGTGGACAATTGATTATTATATATTCCTATACATTTCTTCTGCAGTTTCTTTTGTGACATGTTCGAGTAATTGGAGTACTTCTATTTTCATGGTATTAGTACCAAAGATTATCTCGATTTTATCTCCAAGGCTTAATTCGGTACCTGGCTTTGCTTCTCTGCCATTTACAATAACTCTTCCTTGTTCACAGGCTTCTTTTGCTATGGTTCTTCTTTTGATGATTCTTGCGTTCTTTAAGAATTTATCTATTCTCATGTATTCACCTCTTTTATATGGCATAGCGGACTGCCAATGGCAGCCCTATAGTATTTAAAACGGACGTCCAATGGGCGCCCCTACATTAGAAAGACCCTAATAAAAGAATCAGGTCACAGACCTGATTCTCTTATTTGTTTACTGCTTCTTTTAAAGTTTTGCCAGCTTTGAAAACTGGAGCTGAAGATGCTGGAATTTTTATAACTTCTTCAGGATTTCTTGGATTTCTACCTTCTCTAGCTTTTCTTTCTCTAACTTCGAAGGTACCAAAACCAACTAATTGAACTTTTTCTCCACCTACTAATGCTGCTTCAACGCTCTTCATAAATGCATTTAAAGCGCTTTCTGCATCCTTTTTAGTTAAATTACTTTTTTCTGCCATGCTAGCTACTAATTCAGCTTTGTTCACAATATAACCTCCCTTTTTTTAATAATAAAATGGTTACGTATAGCTTATTCTATGTTTTTTAGCAAAATCCTTCTTTTCTGTACTATTTTTTATCATTTTTTTTATTTTTATGTATCTTTGCCTTATTCCACATAAAATCCATATCTTTTAAGGTCATTTTCTTCAAATCTAGACCCTTTTTTTTACTTTCTACTTCTATAAACTCAAATCTTTCGACAAACTTCTTTATTGTCTTATTTATAGCATTTTCTGGATTTATGTTTACAAACCTACATACATTTACTACTGCAAATAGCAAATCTCCAATTTCAGATTCTAAACTCTCTTTATCATTACTGTTAATGATTGTAATGACCTCTTCTAGCTCTTCATATACCTTTTCTAAGGCACCACTCACATCTTTCCAGTCAAATCCTAAATCGGCTGCTCTCTGTCCTACCTTATAGCTTCTCATAAGTGAAGGAAGACTCTTTGGTATGTCCCTCAGCCTATCTGTGTAGCTTTCAATATTCTTTTCCTCTGCCTTCATATCATTCCAGCTTTTTAAGGCCTCAGTCACATTATCAGCTGTATTGTCTGAAAATACATGAGGATGTCTATTAATAAGCTTGTTGCATATATTCGTTGTTACATCCCAAAAATTGAAATAGCCTTCTTCCTTACCGATTTGACTATGAAATACTACTTGAAGTAACAAATCTCCTAGTTCATCTGCTAGAGCGTCCATATCATCATTATTAATAGTCTCTACTACTTCATATGCTTCCTCTATTACATATTCCCTTAAAGATATGTGCGTTTGTTCTGCATCCCAAGGGCATCCTTCCTTTCCTCTCAGCCTTTCCATGATTCTCATTAAATCATAGATATCATATCTGGCCTTATTCTTTATTCTAGGAATATAAACACTTGTTAAAAACCCAATGTCATCTACCCTATCTATTTCATATAGAGGAAGTCTAAGAATTACTTCTTCATCCTTAATACCTGCAGAGTTTATTACATAAACCTCATGCTCATCTCCGTAGATTTCTATAAGAGCAAGCTTAAGCTCTGATGCCCTCATTTTATCATACACTTGAGTTATTAAACAGTCAACATTTATATCGACATCTGTTTCATGAATATTTAGCCCATCTATTACTTTAAGACCATTTATGGGATCATGCTCTACTGCTAGTATTACAGGTTCTATGAAGCTTAATCCAGGTATAATGTCTAATTCAATATCTCCTCTACTCCCTGTATCCATCAACATTGCAACTGTTTTTTCAGCTACCAATGGATGGCCAGGCACACAATAGGTGATACTCCCAAGCTCATGAGACTTTTGTACTAAATCATCTACTATAAACTCATAGACACTTTCAAAGCTTTCTTGCTTCTCATATACATAGTCATATGAGCTATAATCTATTCTCTTTTCATGTAAATATTTTATAGTAGGATGCTTTTCTGTTCTCAAGAAAACCTTGTTCCCATCACATATCTTTTCTATGGCACCTAAGGTAAGCGAGGCTATATCTCCTGGTCCTAGCCCTACTACTGTGATTCTTCCCATAGTTCCCCTCCATATTTACTTTTATCATTGACAAATACTGTTTCCTTTATACATGTGTATTTTTAGCTTTTTAAAAGTCCTTTTGATTTTAATTTCTTAGCTAGCTTTTCTCCCTTAGGTAATAACTCAAAATCCTCTGTAGTTAAAGTACCACTTAAAAGAAGTGAAATTGAATATGTAATACCACCTGTACCTATTGCTAATATGGTTGATAGCTTGCTTCCTATTAGTCCATTAGTGTATCTATAAGTTATCCATACCATACCAGTCATTAGAAGCGCAGAAAATATTGGTTTTAAAGCTACATTCATAAATCCGAATTTAACCTTTGTATGCTTCTTGACTTCTATAAAGTTAAGTATAGCCGCTAATAGATAAGTTACAACTGTACTAAATGCTGCACCTTTTATATTTATGGAAGGTATGCCTGTTAAAAAATACGTGAAAACAACCTTAACTCCTGCACCTATTGCTAGATTTCGTACAGGTATCATAATCTTTCCAATTCCTTGAAGTATTGCTGTAAGTGATTGAATTAATGTCAAAAATATTAAGCTTAATGCTAAAATCTGAAGTATTGCTCCTGTACTTTGCTTTTCAGCTAGACTATAGTTGTAATATAGAAGATCTATAATAGGAGTTGATAGCACAAATAATCCTAATGCTGCGGGTAATCCTATAAGAAGAGTCATCCTTACTCCTGACCTAGTAGTAGCTTTTATTTCCTCAAAGTCCCTTCTGGCAAAAGCACTAGATATTGCTGGTACTAAGCTCATTGCTATAGCCATGGACAGCACCTGTGGAAGATTGATTAAGGTTTGTGCATTTCCTGTGAGTTGTCCAAACAACTCTGTAGCCTCTTTTTGAGTAAAGCCTGTTTCCTGAAGCCTTCTCATAATAAGAGCAGCGTCTATGGTATTAATTATGGGTAAAATTGATGCTCCAATAGTAATAGGTATGGCTATTCTAAGAATATCTTTTACTATTTTACCAACAGTTTCTGGTTTTGTAGCATCACTATTGTTAATTTCTTCAATAATCTTCCCTTTTTCTTTTATATATATAATTACTATCAAAATCGTACCTGCAATAGCTCCTGCAGACGCTCCAAAGGATGCTCCTCCTCCTGCTTCTGGTAATCCAATCCCTACTAGCTGATATGCTAAAAACAAGCCAATAGTAACGCGAAAAAGTTGTTCAATTAATTGTGACATAGCCGTTGGAGCCATAGTTTGTCTTCCTTGAAAATATCCTCTAAAGGCAGACATAATAGGTACAAAAAACAGTGCAGGTGTCATTGCTATTAATGAATAGTATGCTTTACTATTTCCTATTAAATTTACTATAGGTCCTGCTGCTAAAAACACGAATAGAGATGTGATTATCCCTGCTGCTAAAAATCCTGCGAAGGAAACTCTAAATACTCTATGTGCTCCTCTAAAATCATATAATGCCCTTTTCTCTGCAACTATTTTTGCTATTGCTGTGGGAAAGCCTGATGTTGATACTGCTACAAGCAATGTATACAGTGGATATGCTGTTTGATAGTATCCCATTCCCTCTGGCCCGATCATATTTGAAAGGGGTATTCTATAAAATGCGCCTAATATCTTAACTATTATCCCTGCTAACCCTAATATTGCAGCTCCCTTCAAAAAATTATTTCTAGCCATAGACCTGCCTCCTATCTTGAAATTCCACTTATGTATTGTTCATCATATTATTATATCAGAACTATCCAAGATAATGAATAGAAATATTTTAGCCTACCAATGCTGGTAGGCTATGTAGGTGTATTATTGCTCCATTTGTTTGGATAAAAACGCTGCTGATGTCTCAGCAAGTTTCACTTCAATATCTCCCATCTTCACATTTGGCTCCTTTGTTACTAGTATTACGGCTCCAATTGGATCTCCCTGTGTTACAATAGGAGCAATGATTTGATTAAGATATTTTTCAGGATTCAATTCATCTAAAGCTATCCTTATGGGTTTGCTTACGTTAGTAGCAATATAGGTTTCTTTGCTTTCCATAATCTTTTCTAATTCTGGGCTTACCCTTTTTTCTAAGTATTCCTTTTTAGAACCTCCTGATACAGCAACTATAGTATCTCTATCACAAATAACCGACGTATGACCAATGTTTTCATGTAATGATTCTGCAAATTCTGTTGCAAATTCATTTAATTCTCCGATGGGAGAATATTTTTTTAAAATTACCTCTCCTTCCCTATCGGTAAATATTTCTAAAGGGTCGCCTTCTCTTATTCTAAGTGTTCTTCTAATTTCCTTAGGTATTACTACTCTGCCTAAATCATCAATTCTCCTTACGATTCCAGTTGCTTTCACTTGTTTCCCTCCTCAATAATAAAAGTAAATAT
>JBBAFY010000063.1:0-13274 GCA_041655135.1 Tissierellales bacterium | reverse complement strand
ATACAAACTGTAAGGAGTTTGTTGATATAAGTCAAAAACTTGACGGCCTTGAGGATATTTTTGATTATATAGATAAATCAATTGTAGATGATCCTCCTTTTTCAGTAAGGGAAGGCGGAATCATTAAAAAAGAATATAATATTGAAATAAAATCACTAAAAGAAGCATCCATTCAAGGTAAAGGATGGCTTTCAAAGCTGGAAGAAAAAGAGAGAACTAGAACTGGTATCAAGAACTTAAAAGTTGGTTTTAACAAAGTATTTGGATATTTTATAGAGGTTTCAAAAGGAAATATGAAATATGTTCCTGATTATTTTATAAGAAAACAAACTTTAGCTAATTCTGAAAGATATATAACTCCTGAACTAAAGGAAATGGAGGAAAAAATTCTGGGCTCAGAAGATAAAATGGTTGCTTTGGAATATCAAATATTTGTAACTATTAGAGATAATATTGCATCTGAGGTTGTAAGAGTACAAGAATCTAGTAAAATAGTAGCTAAAGTTGATGTTATGAATTCACTAGCACTTACTGCGTTAAATAATAATTACATCAAACCTATAATAAATACTAATGGTATTATTAATATAATAGAAGGTAAGCATCCTGTTGTAGAAAAAGTACTTGAAGAAGGGTTATTTGTACCAAATGATACTGTTCTTAACAATGATGAAAATAGAGTTTTAGTTATTACTGGGCCCAATATGGCGGGAAAATCAACATATATGAGACAAGTCGCCCTTATAGTACTAATGATGCAAATAGGAAGCTTTGTACCTGCTGAAAAGGCAGATATTTGTATTGTTGATAGGATATTCACAAGAATAGGAGCTTCTGACGATTTATCTCAGGGGCAAAGTACTTTCATGGTAGAAATGAGTGAGGTCGCGAATATATTAAATAATGCTACCCAAAACAGTCTTTTAATACTTGATGAAATTGGAAGGGGAACTAGCACATATGACGGTTTAAGTATTGCCTGGGCAGTAATTGAATATATTAGTGACCCTAAGAAAATTGGTGCAATGACTTTATTTGCAACTCATTATCATGAATTAACAGAACTTGAAAACAAGTTAAAAGGAGTAGTTAATTACAAGATATTAGTTCATGAAAAAGGTGAAGATATAATTTTTTTGAGAAAAATTAAAAAGGGTGGAGCAGATAGAAGTTACGGTATCCAGGTTGCAAAGTTAGCAGGAGTAAGAAATGATGTTATAAATAGAGCCTATGAAATATTGCATGATTTAGAGAAGAGAGATGAAAACAAATCAGAAATTGCGATTTCTTCTTCCGCGATTTTAAAGGATAATAAAGAAAAATCCAATAGTACAAATAATAATCTACAACTTGACCTATTTAATATAAAAAGAAACAGTCTTTTAGATAAGATTAAAAATATTGATGTTGAAAAACTAACTCCGATGGATGCTATTAATATATTATATAGTCTTCGTGAAGATTCTAAGGAAATATAGGTGATATATATGAATAATATAAAGCTTTTAGATAGTAGCACAGTAAATAAAATTGCAGCTGGCGAAGTAATTGAAAGACCAGCATCTGTAATAAAGGAGCTAATTGAAAACTCAATTGATGCTATGTCATCTGTTATAACAATTGAAATTGAAGATGGTGGGAAAAAGTATATTAGAGTGACTGACAATGGTACAGGAATTAACAAGGATGATGTTGACTATGCTTTTCTAAGACATTCAACAAGTAAGATAAATAACGTTGAAGATCTCCAATCCTTATCTACCTTAGGGTTTAGGGGGGAGGCATTAGCTAGCATTGTTTCTGTTTCACAGCTAGAGCTAATTACTAGAACCAAAGATTCAATTAGTGGAATACATGTATTTATTAATGGTGGAGAAGTGATTAAAAAAAGTGAAGTAGGTTGTCCAATAGGTACTACTATAATATTAAGAAACTTGTTCTATAACGTGCCAGTTAGACTAAAATTCCTTAAAAGTGACACGATAGAGGCTTCCTATATAAGTGATATTATATACAAACTATCACTAGGTAACCCGGGATTGAAGTTTAAATATATTAAAGATAATAAGGTTATTATAAATACTCCTGGAAAACAGGATATTAGGTCTACTATTTATAGTCTTTTAGGAAAAGAATTTGTAAGTTCTATGTTTGATATTGCTTATTCTGGAGATGATATAAAGATATGTGGATTAATTAGTAGTCCTGCTTTCACCAGAGGCAATAGGAATCATCAATATACCTATGTCAATGGAAGATATATTAAAAGCGAAGAAGTATCAGAAACCATTGAAGGGCTATACAAAACTCTGATTCCAATAAACAGATTTCCTGTATTTGCAATTTATATTGACATAAGTCCAGAACTTGTTGATGTTAACGTGCATCCTACAAAAACTGAGATAAGATTTGATAATATACACAAGCTTAAAGAAGCACTTTCGTTAGCTATTGGTTCTGCTTTTTCAAGTAATGATTTGATACCTGAAGTTACTATTCCAGAAACAAGCCATGAGAACAAGACTGATACACAGAAACAGGTAGCTTTTTTAGATATAAACAATATTGCAGATTCTCTAATAGAAAAAAATGATAGATTAGATGAAAGTGGTGAAAGTTCAGCTATCGATGTTGTTTCATTAGATTTTAAAATAGAAGGTATGGCTAATTTAAAAAAAGATAATAATGAAAATTACCCTGATGTAAATGAGATAATAAGAGTCATAGATTATTGCGCTAATGAATCATCTGAAGTTAGCTATAAGAATAAGGCAGAATTTAAAGTTAATCCAATACCTGAACTCAAGATAATTGGAACTCTATTTGATACATATATAATGGCTGAAGATAGGGTAGGAAAGGATTTGTATATCATTGACCAACATGCTGCTCATGAGAGAATAATGTATGAAAAAATTAAGACTCAACTAGAAACTGATGAAATCTATAAGCAACAATTATTATCACCAATAGTTATTGATGTTTCCCATGGGGAGATGCAGTTAATCAAAGAAAATATAGAGCTATTTAATAGTATTGGGTTTGATATAGAGAATTTTGGCCTGAATTCAATTGTTATTAGAAGTGTGCCATTAGTATTTGGAGAGCCTGACACAAGAAATCTTTTTCTAGATATTGTAGATAATTTGAAAGAAAGAATTAGTAGTAGTTATGACATTAGACTTGACAAAATAATGAAATTGGCGTGCACAAGTGCAATAAAGGCTGGGCATAATATTAAAATGATAGAGATTGACACTTTGCTAAATGATTTAAGAAGAACAGAACAGCCTTTTACATGTCCACATGGACGACCAGTAATTATAAAAATGTCAAAATATGAAGTTGAAAAAAGATTTAAGAGAGTTTAGCAAAGGATGATTTTATGGGAGATAGAAAGCAACCACTTATAATAATAGCCGGACCGACTGCTTCTGGGAAAACTAGCCTATCTATAGAAGTGGCAAAGGAGATAAATGGAGAAATAATTTCTGCAGATTCTATGCAAATATATAAGTACATGAATATTGGAACTGCTAAAATATCTAAATCTGAGATGGATGGTATAAAACATTATCTAGTAGACGAGATATTTCCAGATGAAAGCTTTTCTGTTTCGGACTTTCAATCTAAAGCGATTAAATACATTGATTTAATTCAAGAAAAAGGAAGGCTTCCTATTATTGTAGGAGGAACTGGCTTATATATTAACTCTTTAGTTTACGACTTAGATTTTACTCAAGCAGTATCTAATTGGGAGCTAAGGGATGAGTATCTTGAAAAAGCAAAAAAGTATGGTAACCAGTATATCTACGCTGAACTGAGAAAATTAGATTTAGAGTCAGCTAATAGAATCCATGTAAACGATACTAAAAGAATTATCCGTGCGCTGGAGATATATTATGAAACGGGGAAGCCCATGTCAAATTTTTATAAGGATTTTCGTAAAGAAAATGACATTTATAATATTATTTTTATTGGACTAACTATGGATAGAGATAAATTATATGAGAGAATTAACAAACGTGTAGATACTATGATTGAACTAGGACTGATTGAAGAAGTGAAAAGCCTACTAAGTATGGGATATACTGAGGATCTAGTATCTATGCAGGGCTTGGGATATAAAGAAATTATTGAATACTTAAAAGGTAATTATAGTCTGGATGAGTCCATAGATATTCTGAAAAGGGATTCTAGGAGGTATGCGAAGAGACAACTAACTTGGTTTAGAAGGGAAAAAGGGATTGAATGGGTAAATACTCAAGAATTTGAGAATAGAGTTATATTAACTGATTATGTTGTAAATATCATAAAGAAAAAGCTATAATAAAGCTATAGATAAGATTATTATATTTTTAAGTATAATTTAGCTCAAAAGGGAGGGATAATAGTGAAGGCAACAATGAATTTGCAAGATATTTTTCTAAATAAGGTGAGAAAGGAAAGCACTCCTATTACTATTTTTCTACTAAATGGCTATCAATTAAAGGGACAGGTAAAGGGGTTTGATAATTATACTATAGTTTTAGATTGCGAAGGTAAGCAAAATCTAATATACAAACATGCAATATCTACGATTGTACCAAATAAAGCTATAAGCTTCATGAATAAGGAAAGTAACAGAGATAGTTTTGAATAAAATATTATGTTTAAAGGATTTAATGAAGCCTTTTAAGTGATGAATTAACTTAAAGGGTTTTATTTATTCATAATTAATTGAAACTATGAAATTCGTATGTTACAATACAGAAGAAAATACTATTAGAAGGTGATATATTGGAGCAGTATACAGTAAATATATTATGTAAAGAATATGGGATTACTGATGAAATTATTGACTATGTTGAGAAAAAAGATAAAATACTTCGGGAGAAATATTTTGATAGTATTGAAAAGGTTAAGGAATATAATCAATATAAAATAGTAGATGCTATGCAAAAGGCTAAACTCAATGCTACTCATTTTAATTGGACAACTGGATACGGATATGATGACATTGGAAGGGAAAAAGTTGAGGAAATTTATTCATACGTTTTTGGAACGGAAGATGCTCTAGTAAGGCCAACAATTGTTTCAGGAACCCATGCTATTACACTTACCTTGTCGGGGATTCTAAGACCTGGAGATGAACTTCTTGTAATTACAGGTAGTCCATACGATACATTACAAAAAGTAATAGGTGTAAAAGGTAATGAAAGAGGTACTTTTATTGAATATGGAATAAAATATAAAGAAATTCCTCTAAATGAAAATGGTAAAATAAATTTAGAAAAGTCAATAATCTCAATAACAGATAAAACTAAAATAGTTATGATTCAAAGATCAACTGGCTATAGCGATAGAAAAGCCTTGACAATAGAAGAAATTAGGGAAGCAATTGAAAGAGTTAAAGCTTACAATAATAATTTAGTTGTCATGGTTGACAACTGCTATGGAGAATTCACTGAGTTAGATGAGCCTACTAATGTGGGAGCAGATATTATGGCAGGTTCCCTAATAAAAAATCCAGGAGGGGGTTTATCCTTGTCCGGAGGCTATGTTGTTGGCAGGAGGGAGCTAATTGAGCTTGTTGCAAACAGAAGTACTGCTCCTGGTATTGGAAAAGAATGTGGATTAACATTTGGAACTACAAGAAATACTCTACAGGGATTGTTTTTGGCCCCGATGATAGTTGGAGAAGCTCTTAAAGGAGCCTTACTAAATGCTTTAGTATATAAAAATTTAGGTTTCAAAGTTATGCCAGACATAGATGATAAAAGAAGTGATATAATTCAAGGAATCGAATTTAAAACAAGAGAAAGAGTAATTAAATACTGCCAAGGGATACAAAGTGCTTCACCAGTAGATTCCTATGTCTCACCAGAACCTTGGGATATGCCAGGATATGAGGATGAGATAATCATGGCAGCAGGGGCTTTTGTACAAGGATCGTCTATAGAACTAAGTGCGGATGGACCTATGAGAGAGCCATACTTTGTATATTATCAAGGGGGTCTGACTTATAGCCATTGCAAATTGGGAGTCATGATGAGTCTAAATAATTTGTTTAAAAATAATTTGATTGAAAAAGAAAAGCTGGTCTAATAGCCAGCTTTTCTTTTTAGCCTCTGCAAAAGTTACTAGCACAAAATCAAAGATTTTGGATAGTTACTTTATTCTACGGTAAACACCAGTCACTTTTCCTAAAACTAAAACATCTGTAGTAATGATAGGCTCCATAAACTGATTTTCTGGTTGTAAACGAAAATGGTTCTTTTCTTTAAAAAATCTCTTAATGGTTGCTTCTTCTTCAAGAAGAGCGACAACTATGTCTCCGTTATTTGCAGTATTCTGTTGTTTTATAAGTACTAAATCACCATCAAGTATGCCTGCATTTATCATACTTTCTCCTCTTACTTTTAGCATAAAAACAGAATCGTTTTCTATAAAATCTATAGGAAGAGGGAAGGTATCTTCTATATTTTCTACTGCTAAAATCGGTTCACCTGCGGTGACCTTACCTACGATGGGGACATTGACAATTTCTCTTCTTGGAAATGCAATAACATTATCGCTTTTATTTAGAATTTCAATAGCTCTAGGTTTAGTAGGATCTCTTCTTATATACCCTTTCTTCTCTAACTTTTCCAGATGGGCGTGAACAGTAGAAGTAGATTTTAATTCTACTGCCTTACATATTTCCCTTACTGCGGGAGGATAGCCTTTAGAGAAAATCTCCTTTTTTATAAATTCAAGTATTTTTAGCTGTATTGACGATAAATCTTCGTACATATTGGCACCCCTCAATAAAGTATTTGCTGTTATTATAACATAAAAAATAACAAATGACAAACATTCGTTCGATTTTAAAAAAACTATTGACAGGAACGTATGTTCTTAATATAATAAAGGTGACGAACGAACGTTCTATTGGAGGTATTAATATGAGGAAAATAAAATTAAGAATTGTAAATAAAAGGAGATTTGCTTTTTTTCTATCAATTGTATTTGTTATTGCAGCTATTATATTTAGTGCGATAACAAAATTCAATCTAGCTTATAGTACAAATGATGGTGATTATGCTGAAATGGCTATAATATCTGGGGATACTCTATGGGAGATAGCTAAAAATAACAATCCTTATAACGAAGATATTAGAAAAGTTGTTTACGAAATAATGAAAATAAACAATATGAAATCCGCTGAGATAAAAGTTGGTAGTGTAATAAAGATTCCTACATATTAATAAATGATCATGCTAAACCATATTCATATTAAAAAAAAATAAACTCTTAGGTCTATTTTTTGTTTGCGAGGCATGTTGCCGAACCGATGTTTTGAAAGAAAACCTATCACCTAGCTAATGGGAAGATAAGCTATAAGCAAGGGCGTTTTCAACGTTAAAGGCAAAGAAAATAGGACTAATTATCCTATTTTCAAGTTACTCGATATTTATATATATTAACAAGAGATAATACTCATTAAGACATTGAGGAACGGCTCTTCTTGGATAAAGGATTGCTCTCAACAGCTTTTCTTAGTCTATCATCGTCTAAATGAGTATATATTTGTGTAGTAGATACATTCTCATGGCCTAGTATTTGCTGCAACGCCCTAATATCTACGTTTCCATACTTATACATAAGGGTAGCAGCGGTATGTCTTAATTTGTGAGTTGAATACATTTCTATATCCAAACCTGCGTCTTTTAAATGTTTTTTTACTAAATACTGAACTGTCTTGTTACTAATTCTAGCTTTTCTGTTGCTCAAAAAGAGGGCATTTGGTGTTTTAACTCCTTCTGTAGGTCTTACTTGCAAATATTCATTAATAGCATGTAGACAGGCTTCATTTAAGTAAATAGTGCGTTCCTTATCGCCTTTACCAACAACAGTTAATATATCACCCTTAATTTTATCAATATTTATACTAACTAGTTCGGATAATCGTAATCCACAATTTAAGAAAAGAGTGATAATGGCATAATCTCTTTCTTTAAATGAGCCATCAATAGAATCTAATAAGCTTTCAGCTTCATCAAGAGATAGATATACAGGGTGTCTATTGCGGGTTTTGGGCGACTCTAAATCTAAAGCAGGATTGTAATCAATAATCCTGAGCTTTGAATATAAGAATTTGAAGAAAGACCTAATGCTGGCAACCTTACGAGCCTTGGCGTAATTTTTATTGTTACGTTCTTTATCTACAAAAGAAATAAAAGCATATAAATCCTGTAAATTAACTCTCTTAATTAATTTTTCATCAACATCTGAAATATCAATTTCATCAAAAGGAGTATCTTTTTCTATTAACTTATAGCGTAGTTTTAGAAACCTAAAGAGAGTACGTAAATCGAAAAAATATTCCTTAACAGTATTTTCTGATTTTCCTTTGATTGTTTCTGTGTAATTTAAAAAATCTTCTAATATTATTGGTATGTTGTCCATTTTTTCACCCCTAATTATACAAAATATACATTTTGTATAATTATATTCTACATTTTTTAAGGAAATCCTTCTTTTAGTTTTAATAAATATAATTAGATATTTTCAGATTGTATAATAATATAATAATTAAAAGTTCTTTTAGTAAAATTTTAAAATTTGCATTTAAAAGCTTGTTATATTTTGCTATTCACTAAATAATATGAATATTTTATAATTTAGTGAGCTTTTTGGTTGATTTATCAATTATTGGCGCTCAAAATCGGTTTTAAGCTAATCTTTATCATTCTTGATATAAAACATCACGAAACATAAATTGACGCCTTATTCCTTAAATATAAGCTTGCCTTTTTTGTTATATAAATAATATCGCCTTTTTATAGAATTTATGTGTCTTTTTTGTCTCAGGATCCAAATTGGAATCAACCTAATTATTTCTTAGTGGCATTATGCCAATAGTAATCAAATTATTCAACTCATCACGAAACAAGTTTACATAAAAATGTTATGTGAACCTATTTCAAAACAACTATTATTTATAAGCTAGAATATAAAATTCAAACTTAATAAATAAATAACCAAAACAATTCTATTATATAAATTAAGAAAAACTACACACAAAAAATGAGTATAGTTTTTCTTATATCATTTATCCTCCAGCCAATAGATGAATAATCTGTACTTCGTCCCCATCATGTATTAAAGTTTCAGCATATTCATGTTTAGCTATTAAATTTCCATTTACTTTAACTATGATTTTGGGGAATGTATATCTTTTAATATCTAAAATTCTTTGAATAGTTAGCTCTTGTGACCATTCATGTTCCTTGCCATTAATTAAAATCATATCTTCACTCCTATTGATTATAGATGCTTTTCTACAACCTCAATTAATTTAGGTAGGTCCATTTTAATCTCTTTAAGTTTTTCAATTGTTGGAATACCATCCATAGTCCAACCTCTTCTCTTATACACAGCGTTTATTAATTGTTCATATTGATCTTCTCTATATGATCTAAGAATCTTTACTTTTTCTTCTGTTGATTTTCCTGTAGATTCAATATTCAATTTCTCTTTAAGCTGAGTATCATATCTATCCTTCCTAGATTCATATTCTTCTACTGTAACAGGTCCTACAGAACGATAAGGTACTCTATCGTTCTCCCGTTTTCCATGTCCCATTCTAATATTAAAGATTCTTTGGAAATTATAAACTCTTTCTGATTGTATAATTAACTCTTCTTTACTTATATTATTGCCTGTCATCCCATTATACAAATCAACATAATTCTGAACATGCTCAGGTATCTTAGCAGGTTCATCTGATGAAAAATTGCTTGCAGGAACTATATCATTCCAAGGAAGCTTACATAGTCCCATTAGACCAAACCAAGTTCTAAACATTGGAAAATAGTGTAGGGCTTCTGCTTTATCCTCAAAAGAAGGCAATTGATTATTTACCATATCCATAAAAATTAACCAAGCCTCATCATGTTGAGGTCCCTTATTAGTCAATCCGTATCCACCTTGTTGTGCTAAAGATTCTTTAGGTAAATATTCGGAGTATTCTAATCCTTTTTGTTCCATTCCTATATCCTCTAAAAAGTCTTTATCTGCACCATATTCCTCGACAAATATTTTTTTCAGCTTTCTTATACCTAATCCAGCTAATTTACCGAATCTTTCTCCTCTAGACATTTGGTGAAGTAAGTCCATAGCTGCATTCTGGTTTCCAAAGGTTAGTTCTAAACCTCCAGTAATGTCTTTATTAATGATTCCATTCTCATAGCATTCCATTAAGAAAGCTGTTATAGTAGCAAATGAAATTGTGTCAATTCCATAGGTGTCACAATAAAAGTTGCATTCCAATACATACTCAGGATCAAAAATCCCACAATTAGCCCCTACTCCTGCTGCAGTTTCATATTCTGGGCCGTCTACAGTAACCTTGTCCCCTTTATATGGTCCTGTCTTCAACTCGAAATAATCTGCAGCCTTAGCACATGAAAGTGAACAACCATACCAACATCCATCTGGTTTTCCTTGAGTCAAGAATTTATCTCTAAATACATTTGAAGCTATTTTATGAGTATCAGGATGTCTACCAAATTTATAGTTATGAACTGGTAACAAGTCATATTCATCCATTACTTCAATGATATTAGCTGTACCAACTTGTCTCATTCTACATTGTTCATCATCAAATCTTTTTATCTCTCTATGAAGTCTTAATCCTGTTCTATTTATTTTAGCTTGGTCAGCTGGATTGTTTAAATTCCCTTTTACACCACTAAACTTTACTACTAAAGCCTTTATTTTCTTATCTCTAAATACGGTACCTATTCCTCCCCTACCTGCTTGTTTAAGTCTAGTTACTTTTCTCCTTACATCATAAAAAGTAAAGTTTAATAACCCTATTAAAGTATTCTCAGCAGCAGTACCTGCTGTAACAACAGCTATATTTCTCTTATCTTCTTCTGAGTCTGCATACATTTCTGTTAACTGTTCGCCCAACACATGGGCGTCTATAGCTTCAAGCGGTGCTTCTTCAATTCTTATAATACCATTATTACCATCTATAAATACTACTACATCTTTTTCAGCTTTACCTTGTATCTCTAATGCATCCCAGCCAGAGAATTTCAATAACGGACCAAAATAGCCACCTACATTACTGTCTATCGGAATACCTGTAAGTGGTGATATAGTCACTACCAATGATTTACCTGCTCCTGGGTATTGTGTTATTCCTCCTACTGGTCCGCTAGCTATGACTATTGCGTTATCAGGATCAGTCCACTTCGTCTCAGGTTTTACAGCATTCCATAAATACCATAGTCCAAAACCTTTTCCACCAATAAACTTCTCCTTCATCATGTCAGTGACAGGCATTGAGCTGATTTTGTTATCAGATAAGTTAATATATAAACTTTTATTTGAATAACCTTTTTCTATTTTATCAAGTTCATATCTATATTCATATAATAATCTTCTATTTTCTTTAAGTGTATTTATATTCATTACATTCGCCCCCTAAATATATTTTACTTCAACTCTTCTACATAAATTGCACCTGAAGGGCATTTTCTAGCACATAGCCCACAAGCTATACATTTAAAAGGTTCTGTAAGGTCATCGTGTTGAAACATAGCTTTTTCATTACAGAAACCTACGCACATTAAACAACCTACACAAATTTCTTTCTTTATTCTAATAATGGCTCTATCGTCTCTGTAAATAGCTTCTACTGGGCAGATATCAATACACTCACCGCATTGGGTGCATGTAATTAACACATTATTTGAATCAACTATTTCTGTGACTCTTAAGGAAGCTTTCTCTATATTCTTTTCTTTGAAATATGCCTGTGAACATATTTCTTCGCATTGATGACATCCTATACAACGTTCTACAATTTTATTTAATACCTTCAACAAAACCACCTCCAAGTATTAAGTCATTATTAAACTACTGATGGTTCAAAAACTAGTTCATCCTTTTCAAATCTTTCTAAAGAAAGCTTACTAATATCAATTGTATTTTCTTCTCCTAATATTTGCTCTGCAATAAGTAGACCAGTCATAGGACCAAGCATGAAACCATGTCCGCTAAAACCTAATGCCAGGTAGAAACCCTCTAGGCCATTTACTGAGCCGTATATTGGATGTTTATCAGGTGTCATATTATATAAGCCTGCCCACTGTCTTATAACCCGAAGTTCACCGACAGGTGGAAGTAATTCTACCACTGTCTTAGCCATTTCATCTAGGAAATGCCAGCTTGATGTTAACCTTAAATCTCTAGGTTCATTGTCATCCCCTCTCCCCATAATGAATGAACCATGAGGAGTTTGCTGACAATATATATTTAATGAAAAGGACATAACCATAGGGTCCTGCATTGGCTCTATAGGTTCAGTAACCAATATTTGATGTCTCTCAGAATATACAGGAATATCTATTTTTACCATATCAGCTATTTGCTTAGAATATCCACCAGCAGCATTAACTACTATATTAGTAGATATTTCGCCTTTGTTAGTAATAACTCCTTTAATTTTTCCGTTTTCTGTTTTTATTCCTAATACTTCAGTAAAAGTATATATCTTAACTCCTAATCTCCTAGCCACCTTTGCATATGCATCCGTAGTCAAAAATGGGTTTAAATGACCATCCTTTGGGCAAAATGTAGCACTTCTTATTAGATTAGTATTTAAGTAAGGGACAATTTCAGCAGCTTCTTTTGGAGTAAGATATTCTACAGGTATACCTAATGATTTTTGAAGCTCAACGTTCTTCTTAAATTGTTTATCCTCTTTTTCTGTAGATGAAACTATTAGGTATCCACCTTGTTTAAATTCTATATCTCCATCATACTCTAATTCCTCATTCGCTGATTCAAAAAACCTTATACTTTCCATTGACAAACGGCAGTTCATCTCTGTTCCCCATTGTTGTCTGATTCCAGCTCCACACCTACCTGTAGATCCACTTGCCAGATAATTTTTTTCAATCACCACAATATTTTTTACACCTTTTTTTGCAAGATTATATGCTATAGAACAACCTGAAATCCCACCTCCTATGATGACAACATCTGCTGTATTAATCATTTGTTTCACCTCCAGACAATATTTGTTTTATTTTTATTCCGGATACTGGAGGTCTGCTTACACATACATCTAACTCAGCTATATCTTGACCAGTATAGTTTGAGATTTCTCTTAATATAAGTTGACTACATGTTCTTCCTTGACATGGACCCATTCCAGCTCTTGATATTCTTTTTATTTCTTCTACTGTTCTGTATCCATCTTGTATAAGCTTTCTTAATTCTGCTAAGGTAAT
>JBBAFY010000062.1:0-13572 GCA_041655135.1 Tissierellales bacterium | reverse complement strand
CTGCCTCGCACCGCCTCAGGGAAAGTTCAAAGAGGGAAAGCAAAAGAAATGGCTCTACAACAATTATCGGAACCACAATGTTCCTAAAAATGTTGGCCTGTTTCTAACTAAGCACTTATAGGTAGATTAAAGTGGCCTCACTTGGAGCACCGCTAAGTGAGGCCCAGGCTTTGAGTACAGCTAGTGCTTACCAGCACTACTCATTTCCTAGCTTGGCAATATCAACAAAAAAGATGTTCGACCGTAAACAGTTCAAAAACTGCTAAAAATACAGAGTTTCGACGCCAGAAGGCGCCATAAAATACCATACAGTTCACTATATTAAGACTCAAGGAGCAGGATATGGGAAAGTTAGCAAAACGTGTGGCAATTGTTACTGGCGGTGCCCGTGGAATGGGTGCAGCTACTGCCAGGCTCTTAGTTGCCGAAGGCGCGCATGTCATCATTGCAGATCTACTTGAAGCAGAGGGCACCGCACTGGCAAATGAACTTGGTGACTCGGCGCGTTTCGTCAAGCTAGACGCAACCGACGAGGCCGGATGGCAAAAGCTTGTCGCTGACACAGTCGCGACACAGGGAACCATCGATATCCTCGTAAACAATGCAGGTGTCGTTCACTCAGCGCGCATTGAAGATATTGAAAAAGGTGACTTTGAGCGAGTTCTTGGCATTAACGTACTGGGACCCTGGCTCGGGATCAAGGCTGTAGCCAAGACTATGACTCAACAAGGAAAGGGCTCGATTGTTAATATATGTTCAACTGCTGGGCTGGTGGGCATGAATGGCGTAGCTGCTTACAGCACCAGCAAATGGGCACTGCGTGGCCTTACAAAAAATGCCGCCATGGAGCTGGGACACAGAGGGGTCCGCGTCAATGCTGTATTCCCAGGGGGGGTCAACACCGTTATGGGCAACATCACCCAGGAGCCGGTGGATGAGCTTGCCAAATATTATCAGGACCAACCGATTCGCCGCATTGGGGAGCCGGAGGAAATAGCCAGAGCCACACTATTTCTAGCCAGCGATGACGCTTCATATATTTGCGGTGCGGAAATATACGTCGACGGCGGAATGACTCTCGGCACTTATAGCCACTTTTTGCCTGGCGCACCCGAGCCCATAGCTTAATATTTATATTGCAACGAGAGGGTTGAAGGAGCCAGCTTTATTCTTCAACCCTCTCTTTAGCGAATATTGTGTATTACGCCAGCTTCAAGTTAAGAGCAAAAAACTTAGCGACCTTCCATAGAGCTCAAGTTTTTCTTCATTGTTTGCAGAACATCAATCAGCACCTGTAGCTGCTCTTCAGTTACCCCTTTCAGACTGGAGGAGTTGATATCCATCGCTATGAATCGCATGTCTTCCACCAACTGCTTTCCCTTGGGAGAGACAGAGATGCGCCGCGAACGCCGATCATTTGGATCCTGCGCTCTTATCACTAGCCCATTGGCTTCAAGCCTGTCGATAAGTCCACCGACAGTTACTTTGCCCACTTCCATCAACTTGGCGAGCTCCGACTGGGTAAGCGCATCGCCTTCATGGCGAGACAAGTTGGTCAGTACCCACCATTGGGAACGTGTTACTCCCATGGGCTTCATACGCTGGTCAAATACGGTTCGACGCAAGCGTGAAACATCATGGATCAAAAAACCGTGGCGTAAAGTTGGCCCACTGTTTTCCTCATTATAGCCAGCGGAAACCTGAGCTGCTGTATTATTGGCCATTAAAACTCACCTTATAAACTCCTGAATATTTATTATATGCTAACTTACGGTATGTGAAAATGACGAACCCAAGCAAACCTGCAAATACAACCCCGCAAACCAACTCCCCTTTGCAAGGAGTGAAAGTACTCGAGATTGAGAGTATTGGGCCAGGCCCTTTTGCTGCAATGATATTGGCCGACCTGGGTGCTAATGTTTTGAAAATTTCAAGGCCGGGCCCTGCATCAACCCCCAACCCTGTTTTAAATCGAAACCGCGCCGGCACCTTGGCACTCGATCTCAAAAATCAAGAGGATCGCAACAAGCTCAAACACTTGATTGGTGGCAGCGATGTAATGCTTGAAGGGTTCAGGCCAGAAGTAATGGAGCGGCTGGGCTTTTCTCCAGAAGAGTGCCAAACACTAAACCCCAAGCTTATTTATGGCCGAATGACGGGCTGGGGACGTAGCGGTCCTCTCGCTCACAGCGCCGGGCATGATATTAACTATATCTCGCTCACCGGTGCTCTCCACTCAATGGGCACAGCAGAGTCTGGCCCTCTTCCCCCTCTCAACCTCGCTGGCGATTACGGTGGCGGAGGTTTGATGCTTGCTCTCGGTATTGTGACTGCGCTATTTGAAAGAACAAGGTCTGGTCTGGGGCAAGTTGTGGATACGGCCATGATCGATGGGGCAGCTTTGTTGATGTCAGCGTTGTATGGGCTTCGCAACACTCCTCGCTGGCCCGCACTTCGCGCAGGCAACCTTCTCGATAGCAGCCACTATTTTTACCGCTGCTATCAGTGCGCAGACGGAGAGTGGGTTGCAGTGGGTGCTATTGAGCTTCCTTTCCGCCGCATCATGCTAGAGCTGCTTGGCCTCAAAGACGAAATCGATGAGATTCTCAGTCGCCCTGATACAGATCCAGCCACACACAAACAGCTGGAAGATATTTTTAAACAACATCCTCGTGCACACTGGGCAGAACTGTTTTTTGGCACCGATGCCTGCGTGTCACCAGTATTGTCCATGGCTGAGGTAATGGATCATCCACACAACCAACAGTCACAGACCTTCCGGGATATTGCCGGGGTCGTACAACCTATGCCCGCTCCGCGCTTTAGTCGAACAGAGCTTGATGTACCCAACCCAGCTTATAACAAAGCACTGCTTGATGAATGGGGACTGGATAGCAACTTATGAAACGACACTCTTTAACCGACCAAATCTGGCAGAAACTCAACAGTTGGAAGTAAGCTGAAGCGTAGTGGTGAGTGGCACACTCTCAAACGCATAGTGATACCTGACTGGTTTCGAGAGTATGATGATGCTGCGGGTTGGACAAAAGGGTTCTGGGTATGCTTTGCATACCCAGAACACGCAAACCAGGCCATCCCAGCTATAATGTGAAAGGCGTAATCATACACACCCGTGGATAATAAAGTAGAGGTAGGACACAGTGACTGATGCATCTCAAAAAATACAAAGACTGATCGATAAAGACGAAATCGAACAAGTATTGAAACTATACTGTCGCGCCATCGACCGTCTTGACCTGGATTTGTTGAAAACAATCTATCATCCTGACGCCATAGATGATCATGGATCCTTCAACGGCAATGCTCATGAATTTGCCGACTTCATTATCAAAAACCTTAAAGAAGTACTGATCGACGGCATGCACACTGTCACTCATTCCGTCATCGAAATAGATGGTCTCTTTGCTACTTCTGAGTCTTATTATATTGCTGTTCAACGCTGTTTTGGTGGCATGGAAAAGGTCGCAGCCTTTTTTGGTGAGCGCTATGCAAAAACTCAACAGGAGAGCTCGGCCATAGACAAACCCCAAGATTATTTTTGTGGGGGACGCTACCTCGACGTATTTGAGAAGCGTGACGGCAAATGGAAAATTCGCCATCGAAAGATTACTAATGAATGGAGTGTTATTCAACCCTCGAGTCAAATCCTTGACGAGGGCTATGTTGCTCACTTTGACCTACCGGGTAGCCGTGATCGTCACGATCCTGTTTACCATCTCAAAGCTCTTGCAGAGAGCCTGAACTTGAAAAAGTAACAAACCAGTCATTGCACCTGTAGACTGCAGGCAAATCTAAAGAGCACCCTGAAGTTGGCAATATTCACGGCTACTTTATTTTACGACCTGCTCTGCTTACGTAGATTGCTCACTATAGTATTTGGCATACTTTAGTAATTGGAACAGCTTATGGCTCCTTAACAGTCCGAACATTATTGACCAAAGGGTGTCATATCACTGAACTGAGTCCTTACCACGAGAAACCATACAATCAGCTTCTATGAAGAGGATTGTTAATTTTAAGATCACATCAATATAGGAGAGTTTCCCATGCCTGGAGTAGTTACAACCGAAAGTAGTGCCTTTATCAGCCGATTCCATGTTAACCCTCAGCGCAGGGAGGAGTTTATAGAAATTTTTGACTCGCTATGGCGCCCCCATTTGGACTTCATGAACGCGCAATGCAATTTTGTATTCTATGGATGGGACCGGGACAACAAGATTTTTTATGCCATTGAATCCTACAAGGACGAAGAACTACTAAAAGAACTGCGCAAGTCTGATGCATTTCAAGAACAAGTTGCAAAGCTTATGGAATGTTGCGATGCCCCAATGGAAATGGAACTATCCCGAGGAATGGATAGTGATGCCAGCTGTTTTGATTTTTATCCACAAGGACCTTCTAAAGTACATCCCGTTGGCAAGAATGGACTAGGTGCTGTTTTTATCTAAACAGATGCATGGGCGCTGATTTACAACTCTTCTAACTGGACAAAAAAGAAGAGCAGGTGTAGCAAGCAAGCCTTTTCCGCCAACAAGAGCTCCAGGCAGCTGAAAACAATACGCTGCCTGGAGTTCTGCTTTCCCTCAAACCCAAAGTACTTACTGCAGGGCTACTCACTGACTTGCTAGAGACCTGGCTTGCTAGAAGCCTTTCAGCGCAACAATAAAAAAGGCAGGAGCTTACGCACCTGCCTGATGAAGTTGATGCTCACAACTGATTAGAAATTGTAGTTCACACCAATACTGTAAGTTCTCGGAGCCGCAGGAGCATAGAAGTCACCTGTAGCTGTAGAAGCTGTATGTACCGAGTACTTTTCATTGGTTAAATTTCTACCAATCAACTGAACTCCCCAGACCTCACTAAGACTCTGCCACCCCAAGGTCAAGTTAACGAGAGTGTAGCTGTCTTGCTCCAGACGACCATCTGGCTCCCAAGGGAATCCATCATTGTAGGTAACTCTCAAGCCAGTGGTATAAATACCGCTATCAGTCGGCAGCTCATAAGTAGCACCCAAAGTTGACTGCCACTTTGGCATATTAATGATTTGGTTACCACTCGCATCCACTGCTTCCGCAGGGAGGTTACCGCCTTGAGGGTTAGGTGGATTGGAAGGAGCGTTTGGGAAGTCCTTATACTCACCATCGCTGTAGGAGGCACCAAACGTAAACGTAAGCGCATCTGTTGCCAACCAAATCAGATCCACCTCGGCTCCAGTGATCTCAGCATTAGCTGCATTCACTGTACGCGACGTGAATGTCTCAAATGTCTGCAGCTGAAGGTCATCCACTTCGTAGTAATAAACAGAGCCGTTCAGGCGCAACACGCCATCAAACAACTCACTTTTAAAACCAACTTCGAAGGCGTCGACCACTTCTGAGTCAAAAGCAGGGTCTGCAGGAGATACTGCATTATAGTTACCACTACGGAAACCCCGGTTATAACTTGCATACAGCATTACATCATCGCTGACGTTAAAGTCGTATACAAGACGCCAGGTCGGCTCGCTAAAGCTATCCCTTTGCCCCTGAGCGGGAGCAAAAGGCATGGGCAAACCGGTAAAGTTAGGTAAGGGCGCGTCAGGATATACAAATGCCTGCGTGCCACCACTCCCCTTGCGCTTATCCCGAGTAAAGCGCAACCCGAGGGTCAGGCTGTGCTGCTCCGCAAGATCGACATTCATCTCACCGAATAGGGCATAGGATCTTGTATCAATCTCACCATAAAGCCGCTGGTCATTGAGATAGGTTAGATTCCCCGCTGGACCATACTGCAAGGCTGGACCAGAAATAAGAATATTGCTGCTCGCCCCCGCATCCATAAAGAAAAATCCTCCCATCCAGGTCACTCTCGCATCTGGATCATTGGACAGGATCTGGAACTCCTGAGTAAAAGCATCATTGTCGAACAGGATTGCAGAATCCATTACATTCGCAGCCGCCATATCATTGTCGACAAGAAAGTCGACTTCATCTTCCTGATAGGCGGATATACTGACAAAATCAAAGCCATCAAAGGATTTGTCAATGCGCAGAGAAACAGCCATGTTTTCATAATCAACCCATGGGTCGATAGTATTCCTGATGTCCATCTTATTGCCAGGCGTTGTATTGCCGTCGAGATCTTTAAAGCCTGGTGCAATCCCCCGCACATTACCCATATCGTTTGAATACTTGTTGTACAGAGCGCTGAAAGTGACGTCGGCAGTATCACCGGTATATTTCCACTTGGTACGAGCAAAAATATTATCTTCTTCCTTATTGATCCGATTACCTGTCACCAGGTTGCGGCTATAACCCCGCCCTTGATCACTCCATTTCACAGAGAGGTCTGCAGCAAGCTTATCAGTAATACCTGTAGTGCCGTAGAACCTGGCTTCAACGGTTTCATAATTACCATAAGAAGCACCCAGGCTACCAGACGTTTCGTGGCTGGGGTCTTTAGTAATAATATTAATAACCCCCCCAGTGGTGTTACGACCGAACAGTGTACCTTGAGGCCCTTTCAGCACTTCTACACGCTCAAGGTTATCAAATGATAGAAAAGCACCAACTGAGGAACGAAACAGCACGCCATCAAGATAAGTCACCACTGATGACTCTTGACCAGCAGTCGTGTCTTGAACACCAAGACCCCGCATATAGGGTCGACTCCCAGTGCCGCTCTGGGCCATACTCAAACCAGGCGTAACAACCGCAAGGTCACGTGTATCCGTTACACCGGATTCTAATAGCGCATTAGCACTAAATGACTGGATTGCAATAGGTACTTCTTGCATGCTTTCAGCACGCTTCTGAGCTGTGACAATAATCTCTTCAAGCTGAGCGAAAGCCCCCATCGACGCAACACTGGCGCTCAACAACACGGCACCTTTGAGCTTCATTTTTTTGCTCATAAAACATTCCTCGTGTGAATTACTACTCTGTCTTCGTTGTATTGTATTAGTACTTACCACATTGGTATGCTGCCCAGCTTTTTCAAAAATTCACGAAACGACAGCGGGCAGCAAATGGGCATCTGATCTTACCCAGAAACAGTATGCCAAACAACTATAACCATACTTACAGTAAGCACTGGCTAGCAGTAAGCACTGGCTAGGCTTTTTTAGAGAGTCTACCGACCTCATTTACTCTTGCGAATGAACCTCAATGGAAGGGACTCAAGGGCTCTGAATGCTAAGGAGGGCTGATAGCGTACGTCACTCTCAGGCACGGCTAACTCAATCCGTTCGAACGTGTTCAGCAGGGCTTGCACAGTTAACGTTATCTCTTTACGAGCCAGGGCATTGCCGACACAAAAATGAATACCATGCCCAAACGTAGTGTGCCCCCGAAAGTTTGACCGCTCCAGGTCTATTTCACCAGCGTTGGGAAAACTACCCTCATCCCGAGATCCCGAGCCCCACAGCATCACAACTACAGCTCCCTTGGGCAACACTACTCCATCCATCTCAGTATCCACTCGCACAGTACGTGTTGTAATCGTGGCAGGAGCGTTGGTGCGCAGAGACTCTTCCACAACACGCGGCAGCAGGGCCGGAGTCTCTTTCAGTTTTTCCCACAAGTCAGGGCGGCGGGCCAGGAGATAAATGGTAGAGCCAATGCCATTCCGTGTAGTTTCATTCCCTGCACCTAACACCAAAAATGCTATTGAAAGCACTTTGTCAGCAGCCATTAGCTCGCCGTTCTCCAGGCGTGCGTTAGCAATATCACTCAGCAGCACATCTTTCGGGCTAGTTCGAAAGCTCTCGATTTTTGCCATCAAGTATTTCTGCGCCTCAATAAAAGTCTCGGCACTATCTAGCACTTCCTGCCGAGGCTTTCCTGGGTCTACGAACGTAGTAAATGCCTCAGTAAACTCCACAAACTTCTCGGTTTCCCAGATTTCAAACCCGAGAATAGTAGCGATCACTCGCAGCGGAAATGGAATAGCAAAGTCGGTCATAAACTCAACTTCACCAGTGACCGGAAATGCACCTATTAATTCGTCGATAATCTCTTGCATCCAGCCAGACATGCGCTCAACCTTAGGCACAGTCAGCACGGAATTCACCAGCTTGCGATCGATAGTATGATCCGGGGGGTCGTCAGTGGCGATGGCGTTAATAACTTTAAAGCCCCCCTTCTCTCGAAATAAGGCTTCAAGCTCCTCATCCAGCTCTCCCCACCGTATAAAGCCAGTATGTGGGTAGTTAGAAAAAAGCTCTGGATGCTTACAAACGTACTCCAGATCCTCTTTACGGGAAATTAAAAATACCGGATCCGGGATGCTGGGAAAGGGAATTTCATAGACCGGTGCATCCTTGCGTAAGGCCTTCCAGAACTCATGCGGTTCGGACAGAACCTGGGGCGCCCAGGGATCAAAGCTCGTATAGGGACATTTCGGTTGTTCCGTCATGGTCATATGTTACTCCAGCCCATACAGGGCTTTAAGATACGTGAGTGCGGTACAAAAAGAGACCGCCAGATTAGCGCAATGAAGCAAGGTCAAGAAGCAACAAAGTTAACAATGAAGCATACCATAATGTATGTTACCATAATTGCGCGGGTACGCTCTCTTCAAGGCCACCCGAGCCCACTCAACTTGATACCAAGCCAAAAGAGGAACCACAGCTTTATGACTAACAACACCAATACAGAAGCACTGATCCAACGTTACTATAAAGCAATGAATGGCTCTGACCTCAATGCAGTATGGGATTGCTATGCAGACAATATCGTCTATGAAGATGTTGCCCTGGGGCACAAATTCATCGGCCTCGAGGCAACCAAACGTTTTTATACAGAATACATGTCAGCCCTAGAAGTGGTGAACCACATTGAATCACTAGTGACAACCGACGACTCTTATGCTATCGGCTGGCGCATTGAAGGCATCCACAGCGCTGACCTCCCCGACTTACCCGCAACCCACAGATCTTACCAACTGCGTGGCGCCTCTATCGGCAAGGTTGTCGATGGTAAAATTATTCAAAACTCTGACTTCTGGAATCTTAGCTCACTATTAACTCAGCTAGGTCTACAGTAAACATAAGGCTCATAAAGGCGACGAGCTAATTATCCATCTATCTGCTTACTACCTATATTTATATACCCCCCAGGCTCACAAGCCACCTAGGCCGTCCTGCACAGCTCACCCGCGTGCAGGACGGCAATGAGGCAAGCTACACCTTGTCAATTACGGCATCAGCGTACCGGTCGACAAAATCGACATAGTCTGGCCCCTTCAAGGTCAAGGGCGAGTAGGGGCTATTGAGTGGGCTAACCACAATACGCGTCACACCGATTTCAGCTGCGCGACGCACGTCCTCAGGGGTGTTGAAGATATTGTTAGCTATTACCGTCACCTCAAAGGGCAGATGCTCTCTTCCTGCCTCCTTGCGGTACTGCTTAATAAGCTTAATTTTCTCCGCCAAGCCATCAAAATCTGGCGAACCAGGCTCAACCCAGCCATCTCCCATAGCACCGATCCGGCGCAGAGCAGGAGGTGACGAACCACCTATTTCGATAGGAATACCAGTATCAAGCGTTGGCTTTGGCTCAAACCGAATCGGACCAAATTGATAATGCTCCCCTTCATGCTTGACAACCTCTTCACTCCACAGCCGCCGAAGCAACGGGATGATCTCATCCATCAATTTGCCCCGCTTGTTAAAGGGCAGCCCAACAGCATCAAATTCTTCCTTGAGCCAGCCAATGCCCGCCCCCAAGATAACACGCCCTCTGGACAGGCGATCAAGGGTAACCAGCGCGCGGGCAGTAACCAAAGGATGGCGCAAAGGCAGAATGTATACTGCCGTACCAAAACGCAAAGTAGTAGTTTGCGCTGCCAAGTGACTGATCAGAACCCAGGGATCAAAGAGAGGGGTTTGTGGCACGATCCCAGGCTTACCATCGGCCGTATAGGGGTAGCTATCCGGCATGACTTCAGGCATCACCAGATGCTCTGGCAACCAGACAGACTCAAACCCTCTCTGCTCAGCTCGCACAGCGCAAGCGCCTTGGTATTTGAGCGATACGCCCAACATCATGTAACCAAACTTCATAGTGCACATCCTTAATTTGATAATGCCTGACGGCGGATGGAAGCATTGCATTTAAAACGATGGTAAATTAGCATACCATAAACTTGTGAAAAAATATGTCGGCAATCTGAGCTGACCATAAAACACCTCATTCCGGTATAAGTTTATAAGGCCAAGCTATGAGCTCTCTCCATCCACCAGTACAAGCAAACGCAGCCTTGGTGCAAGCCTGGCACACATATCATGCGACACTTGAAGACATGCGCCACACTCTAGAAAGCAGTAGCCGCTTTCAGAGCACTCCCCAGCATCGCGCAAAAGCGTATCATTGCTTGATGGAAATCCAGGCCATGGCTTACAACTTTATCGTAGCGCCACGCATGCTCCACCCCCGTATACACACCAACACTGGCTGGCAAACCAGCATGTATACCCTGGGTCAAAACGGCCAGGACTTCCTCTATGGCGTAGTCTTTGTTGACGGGAGCCAACGCTACCGCCTCAAAGGCCGCATAGGCGATATCGCTGTTTTCCTGCTTCAGACCCTTAATGGAGTGTTCGGCGAGGACGGCGTTGCAATTACTGGCAATTACGACTGGGATGACTTTGAGATCGATGACGACGGCCACTTTGAAGTCATCCTCAGTGCAGAAAAGGAAGATGGCAACTGGATCAAGCTGTCGCCTGAATCCGGTTATCAGTTCATGCTGATTCGACGGGCACTGCCCGACTGGGAAGGAGATCGCGGCGAACTCTACCTGGAGAGAATCAGCGACCTCCCTGATAACCACTACGACAGGGACGAGTTTGACGAAGAAGCAATGGCAGCGAGAATCGAACGCGCAACAGCATTTATACGCTATCTGATCAACGATTTTACTATCAACCTCTACGACATGTACAAAAGCAACGCAGGCGGCGTCAAGAACAAACTTGTCCTGCTGCCTGGGACTGTAACCTCAGATGTTGGCAGCCCATCGTCTAACTATGCCATGGCTGTCTTCGAGCTTGCAAAAGATGAGGCACTCGTAATTGAAATGGATACGGTGCCCAATGGTGCTTATTGGTCATTTCAACTGGGAGACGTGTGGTCTCGCTCCCTCGATTTTAGCAGTCGTCAAAGCTCATTGAACAATCATGAGATCAGTGTTGATGGTGATGGCGTTTTTCGGGTTGTAGTCTCTCACGACGACCCCGGCGTCAATAATTGGCTTGACCCTTGTGGACGCCTTGAGGGCACCATAGTATTTCGCAACTATCGCGCAACTACTGCGCCGGTGCCAACTACACGCCTGGTCAAAACCACTCAATTACCCGCTATTCTCGCTCAGGCGAAAATAGTCTCGCCCACACAAAGAGAGCAAATGATGGAGCGGCGCAGGAAAGCACAACTGCGCTGGTATGGTGAATAGCCGTTAGCCGCTGAGTCGCTTCCCTACCCATCTGCCAGTACTAGGCACAGTTTTAAAACGAGGTAAAACAGCACAATGCACCAGGATCTCAATTACCGAATGAAAGAATGGACTCCCCCAAAGCGTCCCGAATGGGTACGCAGGATCAATGAAGAAGGTACATACCTCGATTTAAAAGGGGTTGTCCCTCTCGATGAAAACTCATTGATTGAACGAGCCAAGCTCAATACGGGGCTTTCAGACTTTGGGCACGATGATTGGTACGAGCCCTTCCAGGTTTTTATCAAGTCCCTTGAGGAAGAAGCTGAGCTGTCACTGATGGGGCGCATCATGACACGCTCAGATATCCTCATGCACTTGGAGGCCCGGCTGAAAGTTGAGGACACCTATAAGCGTCACCCGGAAATCGATGACGAGGAAATACACAACCCGATCTTTATTCTCGGCTCCGGGCGTTCTGGCACTTCAGCGATACAAAATCTTCTTTCACTGGATCCCGATAATGCAACCCCCAAACACTGGGAGGCTTTGTTTCCTGCACCACCACCTGAAGCCGCGACCTACCACACTGACCCCCGCATAGAGATTGCAGACAAGCGCATGACTCAATGGAACAGGGTTACCCCTGAGATTGAGTCCATGCATGAGTTCAATGGCAGCATGCCTACCGAGCTTATCCAAATAGAGACACTCAGCTTCCAAAGCGTTGCCTGGCTGGCACTCTACGGTTACTGCCCCTCCTACGTCGCTTATATGCAAGAACGCAGCGCATTGCCTGCGTTCAGCTATGCAAAACGAGTACTGAAACTCTTGCAATGGAAAAACCCCCGCAAGCGGTGGCTTATCAAGTCTCCAGACGCTTTGCGCTTTGCGCCCGACCTGTTGCAGGTATTTCCCGATTTACGTCTCGTATGGATGCACAGAGACCCGATAAAAGCAGTGTCCTCCATGGTCAGTCTTGTGGGCACTTTGTTCTGGGTGCGCAGCGATAAACCGATCGGGGAAGACGCCTTAGCTCAGGTTACCAACCCGGCCAACCTCGCTGCGACCCTCAATCAGGCTGTGGAGCGGATCGAAAGCGGGGTGATTCCTAGAGACCAAATTGCCAATGTCCAGTATCAAGATTTCGTCAACGCCCCCATGGACACTATTTCCAAGCTTTACGCAGAGCTCGGCATAGAGCTAACTGAGACAGCCCGCACAGCTATCGAAACGTATCTCATTGAAAACCCAAGAGAAAGCCGCCCCGCTCACAAATACAGCACAGGCAAAGCCGACCTGTACGAAGAAGAACGCAAGCTTTTTACTCGCTATGAGCAGTTCTTCAATGTATCCAGAGAAGGGTAAAAAAAACAGCCTGTTGCCGTCCAGACCTCGGCAACAGGCAACTCCGTACGGACCAAGTTTGAGAGACCTTGCAGATCATGCTTAAACCAATCCAAGGCCGACATACTCTGTCGGGGCTCGATCGTACAAGAACATTAAATACTCACAAAAGCAATGACATAGAAGGACCGCACAGACTAAAGCAACAGCCACCTACTGACCAAACTTTTTTGGGATTTTGGTGTCATTAACTATAAAAGAGCCGGAGTTTGCGTGTTGCTAAGCCTTTTAGTGTTTCCCCGACTGGGGCATGACTATAGAATGCTATGTTACTATATGATAGTTTATCTGTAAGTGACCCCCTTGCCCAACCATTACATTTATCGCTGCTGCGGACACCCGATTGAGTTCCGTCAGCCTGTACAGAAACGGAGAATGCAATGAAAATTGACCGAAGCAAGATCCAGCGCGGCCTGACAACTTCTGTCAGCCCTCTTTACCCAGACCTCCTTGCAACTGACACTCGTACACCACCCGCCGCCTTGTTTGCAACAGGAGACTTTGTTGGGGGAGGCGGGCCTGTTCCTCGTAGCCGTTACTTCGACCCAGAGTTCGCCAAGCTGGAAATGGAGCATATCTGGAAGAAAACCTGGCAATTTGCCGCTCGCGAAGAAGATATCCCCGAAGTGGGCGACCGCGTAACGTATGATGTAGGCACCCTCTCTTACATTATCATTCGCTCAGCCCCCAATGAGTTCAAGGCCTTTTACAACAGCTGTCTACACAGGGGTA
>JBBAFY010000061.1:0-14506 GCA_041655135.1 Tissierellales bacterium | reverse complement strand
CTTATGCAGGTCACCAATATGGTAATTTTACAATGCTAGGGGACGGTAGGGCTGTTCTACTTAGTGAACAAATTACACCTCAAGGAAAAAGATTTGATATTCAGCTTAAGGGTGCGGGGAAAACGCCATTCTCAAGAGGAGGAGACGGTAGAGCTGCACTTGGACCCATGCTACGTGAGTACATTATAAGTGAAGCAATGAATGCTTTAGATATTCCTACGACTCGTAGCTTAGCAGTACTGACAACAGGTGAAATGGTCAGGCGTGAAAGAGACCATCTTGGTGCAATATTAACTCGTGTAGCTGCTAGTCATATACGTGTAGGTACCTTTGAGTACATTGCAGAGTGGGGGACAGTAGAAGAACTAAAGGAGTTAGCTGATTATACAATAAAGCGTCATTATCCAGATATTGAATTTACTGAGAATAAATATCTTTCTTTACTTCAGGAAGTTATAAGATGTCAGGCTTCACTAATTTCAAAATGGCAGCTTGTAGGATTTATTCACGGAGTAATGAATACGGACAACATGACTATTAGTGGAGAAACTATTGACTATGGTCCTTGTGCCTTTATGGATGAATATAACCCAGCAACTGTGTTTTCTTCCATTGATATTTATGGTCGTTATGCCTATGGCAATCAACCTGATATAGCTGCTTGGAACCTTGCTAGGCTTGCAGAGACTTTGTTGCCTCTAATTCATCCGAATCAGGAGGAGGCCATAAAGATAGCTCAGGATACAATATCAGGCTTTTATGACTTGTATCGTACCTATTGGCTTTCTGGTATGAAAGCAAAGCTAGGAATATACGAAGAAGGCTTAGAAGATGAGTCGCTTATTGAAGAACTACTTGATATTATGAAAAAGTATAAAGCAGATTATACTAATACATTCCGCGCATTAACTTTAGATGAGTTAAAGGATTCAGATTTGTTTGTGTCAATGGAATTCACACAGTGGTATGATATGTGGCAAAAGAGATTAAAAAGTCAGAAAGGAAATATTTGTCCACATGAATTAATGATGAAGAGTAATCCATCTGTAATACCTAGAAACCACAGAGTAGAAGAGGCACTTGATGCAGCTATAAAACAAGAAAACTATAGTTTGATGGAGAGACTTTTAGATGTTATCTCAAATCCTTTTGACTACTCTTTTGAACATGACCAATATACTATACCACCAGAACCAACTTTAAAACCCTACCAAACATACTGTGGAACCTAGATTGTCAGCAAAGCTTTTTCCCAAACACAAAATCATAGAAGCTTTGCTTGAAACTCATTGACGTAAGGTCCTTTTATATTAGAACACAAAAGTTAGACCTTTTTAATCCTTATAAAAAACGAGGGAGCTGATTAGCTCTCTCGTTTTATTTGTTAAATTTCTATTCTCTATCTATAATACTTTTCTTACGCCAATTACCTCTTTTAAAGAATATTGTAGTTATTATTGCCCCCATTGTCCAGGATATAAGTAGTGAAATAAATGTGGATTCAGGCCTTCCTGTAGGATAAGCTGCGCTTCGTGTGAAGTAAGCTATGGTATATGCTACAGGTACACGAAGAATAACTGTAGTAATAATTGAAATCCACATAGGTGTTATTGTATCACCTGCACCACGCATAACCCCGGATAGACTTTGTGTTACAGCCATTGCAATATAACCTACCGCAAGAATTCTCATCATACGAATAGCTAGGTCAACTAGTTCTTTGGTATCAGTAAAAACCCCCATAAGATATCTGCCAAAAATTAAAATAGTAATAGTAATTACAGTTGATACCCCAACAGCAATCAAAGTGCCATGCTTAGTTCCCTTATTAACTCTATCTATTTTTTTTGCTCCTATATTCTGTCCTGCAAAGGTTGTCATTGCACTTCCAAAAGAGAAGTTTGGCATCATAGCAAACCCATCTACACGCATAACAATAACATTACAAGCTATAACCATTTCTCCAAAGCTATTAGTTAAAGATTGCACAACGATCATAGCTAGAGAAAATATTGCTTGAGTTAAGCCCGAAGGTAGGCCAAGTTTTATTAATCTAAGGGAATATTCTTTATTCAATTTTAGCGTTTTCAAACCGACATCAAAGTTGCTCTTCATCTTTAGTAGCTTGAATAGACAAAGAATTGCTGATATTCCTTGTGCTATTACTGTAGCGAGTGCAACCCCTGGAACACCCATATTGTATTTTGCTACAAATAATAGGTCCAGACCTACATTTAAAGCTGTAGAAATGAGTAAAAATATAAGTGCTGACAAGGAATCACCAAGTCCACGGAGTACACCTGCTAAAATATTATAAAAGGCAAATCCAGCAATTCCTATGAAGAAAATATTAAGATAATTTGTACACCAATCAATGATTGAAGCAGGTGTGTTAAGAAATTGAAGCATTGGACGTGTGACAAGTGGGCCGATAATCATAATAATTATTGATGCTATAGCAGTAAGTGATATACATGTTCCAATGGTATGAGAAAGTTTTTCTCTATCTTTAGCTCCAAAATATTGGGATACCATTATACCTGCCCCTACTGAAATTCCTACAAAAAGGACAAGTAAAAGATTTAGTATTGGAGCTGCACTTCCGACTGCAGCTAGGGCGTTATCTCCTACATATTTACCTACTATAATAGAGTCAGCAGTGTTGTAGAATTGCTGTGCTATATTCCCGATTAACATTGGAACTGCAAATTCGACGATTCGTTTCCAAGGCGTGCCTTCAGTTAAGTCCTTGGCAGCAAATAGTTCTTTGAATTTTACCATATTTGACCTCCTAGAAATCAACAATAAAAAAAGTTCATATAAAAGCTAGTTTATCTTAACTTTAAGCCTTTGTCAATTAAAGATAATTCAATTAAAGTAATGAATCAAAAGTGTATACTTATTAGCTAACCCCAATGTGGAATACCTCTATCAAGTTACAAATGTTTTTGTTTTGAAGAATTGCCGATTAACGAGTCTTTAGATCCAGCTAAGCAGAAGTTTTTGGTCAATGATCTAAAGAACTGGGGGAAATACAAAAACATTAAAAGTAATAATCTCTAAACTTAAAAGGGTGTCGGCAGAAGTACTGCTAACACTCCTTTCAATAATGAGGTGACTTTATTGAAGAGATTAAATTCATTTATTCTTTATCTTGTTATGATATTGTTTTTGACTGCTTCATTTGCCAATCTTGTCTATGGGACAGATAAAGAGACTGTACCCATTGACATTATTGATACTGAATCTTTACTGTTGATATATATTCTAATGTAGGCTTTAAACTATCCAGAGGCATATGAAAGTAGTGGGTTGGCTACAGTTTTACTATCCATACTGATATATGTTTTTGCAGAACATCCTCTGAGTTGTACCTTATACCTCCATATATCCCTTTCTTACATATTTGCGATAGTAAAAAATTATTGGGCGCCATTGAGCACGAAGACGCTTTTCAAGAGTTTTCCTATATATCATTAAGTCTAGGACATCTTCATCAGAGCCAGAAGCATTGCCATATTTACTTCTTACAAAGATATCAGTTATTTCCTGTATTCCCTTAACATTATGAGTAAAAAACTTATAGGCAATGCGGTCAGCATATTCATGGTGTGTCTCACCATGTACCTGAGAATAACTTAAAAATCCTAGAAGTCTGCAAATTTGCTTATATAAATAGATAATTCTTTTATTATTAGTTAACTTTTTAGCTCGATGCTCATGATAGATATGCTTAAATAGACCTATTAAGAACTTTATTGGGATTATTAATAGTACAATAATTAATAAAACATTTGTAATATTCTTTTGTAATTCAGCAGTTAAATCGTCATTTTCATTATATGTTGCTGCATCATCACCATCCAAACTGTCGTCTGCTAGCATATCCTCAAATCCAGGTCTAGGTTCTCTAATATCATTATCTATTTCACTTGAAATACTATCCTCATTTTCTACTGTAATAGGTAGAAAATTTTCCAACCTAGATTGGATTGGATAAACAGGTGTAGGCTCAAAAGTCATCCACCCAACAGGCTCTATAAATGCTTCCACCCAAGCATGGGCGTTTTTCTGTCTTACTTCATATATTCCAGGCTCTTCCGTTTCCTGAGTCAGATATCCTTCAATATATCTTGTAGGAATTCCCTCAAGCCTAAGCATTATAGACATAGCAGTGGCAAAGTAAGTGCAGTAGCCTTCCTGTTCATCAAACAGAAAATAGTCAATGAACTCCCTATCATCAGGTACCTCACTTACATTTAAATTATATTCATAATTATTTCTAAGATAGCTTTCAATTGCCGTGGCTTTATTAAGATCAGTTTTTTTATCCTTGACCAGCTCTCTTGTTAGTTCTTTTGTTCTCAAAGTTATTTTATCCTCAGGGACCTGAAGATATTTACCTAAATCTAAAATACTATCCTTCTTCAGCTGCAGATTACGAGATGCTAAAATTCCATAAGGAAGAGGCTTTTGTACTCGTACGAAATATTTTTCTCTATCATAGACTCCGTTTGGGAAATACAGAGTATTGTCATAACTTACATTTAAAACATGGTCGTCATTAGAATATACCTCAACAGCTCTATAGGGACTAAAAATAGTAGTAGAAGCAAAGGAATGGTTAGTTATAGATATTTGAGTTTCATGGTAGTAGTTTTCCATTTCAAACTCTGTAATTCCACTGAAGTTGTATCCTAAAGGATGGTTTTCTAAAGAACCAGTTAATGCTTCCCAGTGATTTCCCATATATCTATGCTTTACATTACCTCTAAGATAATGATTACTATCTGCATGGATAGTCATTATTTTTTTATCACTTAAGACTACTGGTCCACCTAATTTTCCCTTGCTTCCTTGATACCCAGTCATGGAAAAACTAAATAGAGATGCACTTTCAGATTCTCTTTCAGTACCATCCTGAGAACGAAGTTTCACAATATCTGGATAGATGCTATAAATGGTTTCTTGTAACCATGGCCATTGTATATAACTGTTGCTTTTGGGCAATAACATTGCTATAGAAACAATTATAATGCCATATGTTGTCACAGTTTTAAGCCAGGGTGAATAAAAGTCTTCAATCTCATAGTGTATTGGGTTTTTAACTGTTATTCTTACTTTATAGAATTTATCTAAACCCATAAGAGTCAAAAATAATACTAAGAATAATGAAATCATCCAATATGCAGCATCGTAAAAATTGTACCAATATATGATGAAAGAGCCTATATAAAGGGGAAGTAGTAGATAAATTTTCTTCATTTTAAATAGTATGAATGCCGTGAAGATTGATATCAAAATTAATAGAATTCCCCAGAATAGAAGCATATTATCAGAAGCTATGTTTTCCTTACCTTGGAGATTACCAATGATATTATCAAATAAAAAGAATATCCTATCTCCCACAGTAAATAAAAATGGTGATATGAAACGATGTACTAATACAGCTCCTAAAATACTAACAGCTAATAGAGCATATAGAATAAGTGGATTTAGTAAAAAGAACTTGACTAATATACTTCCTATAAAAATTATTATCACTTGGATAAATATATTTAACTCTAAACCAATGACCAAACCAAGCAGGTACATTAGGCTAAATATGATAGAAGCATAAATAAGGTTATATATAAGTTTTTGAATTCCTCCTGATATTCTATCCATCATAAACCTCCAATGTATCCTTAATATTAGAGCTATGATCTAAAATATATATTGGTATGCCTTCCTTTTTGAGCATAATTTCAACCTTTTGATCAATATATCCCCTTTTATTCTCAATATCAGTTATAAGAATAAATAATGGATTAAAATTATTTGTCTTTAACTGAATACCTAGCGAGCCCATTCCTATGTCAAAATAAGGGGTAATTATAATTATAGTAGAAGACCTTTTTAACAATCCAATATGAGAGGAGATAAGTGATTTAATGTCAAAAACACCATTAGCTCTAAATCTAGCCAAAACCTCAAGGAAAGGTTTATAGTCCGACTTCTGCTGACCTTGTATTTTAATATACTTATGAGCATCTTGAGTTTCCAAGCTAACATCTATGCCTTGGTTTAAGCAATAATTCAATATGCTAAGAGCAGCATTTGCAGCTTTATCCTCTAGATTACGATAAGTATCATCTTTAAAATGCTCTGTTTCATTATCTATAAAGATTGTAGCATGTGTATCACCGTGACTCTCAAATTCTCTAATTATAGGAGTTTCTTTTTTTGCGGATAGTTTCCAATGAATAGCTTTAACAGGATCGCCTTCTCTATATTCTCTTAAGGTAGCAAATCTACTTTTATCCTGAAAAACAGAATTCTGTATTAAAGCTTCACCAGATTGATGACTAGAGGTTATTCTAAATGTTGAAAGATTGATTACTTTTGGGTAAATTAAAAGTGATGTACTACTAGAAATTCTCTTTTTAAAGGAATAAAAACTAAACACATCACGAACAGTGACTACAATTTCGCCAAGCTCATAATAACCCCTTCTCCTCAATGTTATAGTTTCACTATGACTAAATATTCCTTTTTTCTCTAGGGATAGAGCCACAATAGGAGAGTCAATTCCTGTTAGCTGTTTAGAAATTTCACTATGTATTTCTATATAAGGAGCACGAAAAAAGCTATCATTTTTTACCTCATACCCGATTTCTATATCTTCACCAGAGAATAGAGCTTCACTGGGAACCTTAACATGACCTCTTAGCCCACGAAGAACAACCAGATTATGAATAAGAGGAACTAGCAATGTAAGAAAAAATATGTAAAGTAGATAATAGGGCATAGTCCCACCCGCTAAAAGCACAAATATAAAAATAGCCATAAAAATTAATACAGGACTAAATCTTACTTTAATCATTTTAATGTCACCGGCACAAATACACGACTTAATACTCCCTTCAATACATCCTCGGCTTTTCTTCTTTCAATTTTAGCTTCAGGTGATAGTATCAATCTATGGCCTAATACAGAAGTTGCAATATTTTTCACATCATCTGGAATAACATAGTCACGGCCTGCTAAAAAAGCCTTTGCTTTTGCAGCCTTTAATAAATCAATTGAAGCTCTTGGACTAACACCTAACTGCAAGTCGCGATAATCACGAGTTACATTTGAGATGTTCACGATATAATCTATAATATCATGATGGACAATCAAGCTATCGACTTTGGCCTGCAATTCCAATATATCCTCTTGCGAGGCAACAGGTTCTATAAGGTTAAGATTTTTTATAGATTGGTAGTTTTTTAATATTTCTATTTCATAGGATTTTTCCGGATATCCAAGGGATAGACGCATTAAGAAACGGTCTAACTGAGCCTCTGGTAAAGGAAAAGTACCTTGATATTCTAGTGGGTTTTGAGTCGCTAGCACCATAAAAGGCTTTTCTAATATGTAGTGGCCTTCTTCGGTAGAAACCTCGCCCTCCTCCATAGCTTGCAGAAGGCTGGATTGGGTTTTTGGAGAAGTCCTATTTATCTCATCAGCTAAAAATATTTGATTAAAAATAGCTCCCTTTTTAAAAGAAAAGCCACCAGTATCTTTATCATATACACTAACTCCTATGATATCTGAAGGCATCAGGTCAGGAGTAAACTGAACTCTCTTATAAGACAAGTCCATGCTCCTTGCAAGAGCTTTAACAAGAGTAGTCTTACCAACTCCTGGTACATCCTCAATTAACAGATGACCTTTTGCAAGTATGGTGATTAAAACCTTCTCTAAAACTTCATCCTTACCAATTATAACTTTTTTCAGATTTTCCAAAATATCTAACGCTTTCTTATTGCTCATATTGTCCCCCCATTTCAAATTGACTAAATATTTAAAATAATCTTACTATTATTACTATACCATTTTCACTGTGATTTGAAAGATTTAAGTGTAATTGTTGCAAAAAATTAAAGACTAAGAAAGAATCAACTAAGATAAATTATCTCTAACATACTAAGATGAGTAATATTAGAGAAAGCAACCATGAATATGAACTGATTGCTTTCTTAAGTTATGCATTTTTATTTCTTTAGACATGTCATAAATTCTATATGCTTAGAATTGCTCATGGTATATTTAGGAAGGATATTAGTACAAGTCATATTAAAGAAGAAATAAAAAAATGTATTTGCTAAATAGCAAATACATTTTCATCTGAAACAGAAAATAAAAAGTCCTTAAAACTCTTTTCAAATGGATTAAGCTCATATTGCTTTCTTTTAATAAAAGCATACCTATATTTAAGGCTTGATTTAGCATCAAAGTTTTCTAGTTCTACTTCTTTAAAAAGATTTCTTTCTAACTCAAATTGAATACAACTTCTAGGGAGGAAACTAAAGCTATTATTATTAAATATGAATGACTTAATGATATCTATACAATTGCTATATAGTAGCACATTTAATTCTTCTAAGTTATAACCATTTGCCTTTGTAAATTCCTTAATAAGTCTATAATCAGTACAGCACTTATCCCTAATAACAAGAGGTGTTTTTAAAAACTCATCCTTACATATAGTATCATTAGGATATGATGCGTGAGTAAAAAACACTAGTTCATCATCACAAAATTCCTTTTCCTCTAAAATATCTATTCCTGAAGGTGCTATAATAATTCCAATATTAGAGTCATAATTTAATACACTTTCCATTACCTCAGGAGTGCTATATATATCAACTCGTATATCAGCATCTGAGTACACTTCCTTAAATTTATAAAGTTTTGATACAAGGTGGTAAGAACCGAAGTTTTTACAGCAAGCAATAGAGAGCTTATGTTCTTTCATAGCAATATCTTCAATACTACAGTACATGTTTTCCTCTAAGGTAAATATTGATTTGGCATACTCAAAAACCACCTCTCCAACAGAAGTTAGCAAAACTCCTTTATTAGATCTAATTAATAAAGAATGACCTAAAGCATCTTCTAAATTCTTTATTTGCATACTTAAACCTGGCTGAGATATGTGAAGTTTTTGGCTAGCTTTTGAAATACTACTGTACTTTGCCACCATGTAAAAGGATTTCAAATAGTCTATATTCATAATATTCTCCTCTCTAAGACCCCTAAGCAATTAAGTATAAGTAAGTATTATACTGTATAAGTAACCGTTATAACGTAGTAATCTAAATCTATTATATACTATAGGTAAAGATAAGCCAACATGCTTATTTTGCTTAAAGCTGTTAAATAAATAACAAGGAGGCTATAAAATGATTAAGCAAGAGTTAAACAAGCAGGAGGTAAAAATCAGCAAGATTCAACCGGTTATTGGTATTATCCTTCTACTACTAATTGCTCTTTTAGGAAATTATGTTTTTAAAAATGGTGGAGGTTTGACACTTAATCTTATTACAGGAGCCGTTTTAGGTTATATTTTTACACGTTCTCGATTTGGTTTTGCAGGTGGAATCAAGAGACTATATATGACAGGCGAAGGTAGTCTTACAAAAGCACTTCTAATTATGTTTGCAATATCTACAGTTGCAGCAACAGGTATACATTGGGCTGCAGCAGCTAAAGGAGCAGTGCCAGTATTTATGGCAGGATTAGGCCAAGCAGTTATCCCAGGCACAGGCAGTGTAGGAGTTATAAATATAGCACTTATTGTGGGAGGATTCCTTTTTGGAGCAGGTATGATGATTGCAGGAGGTTGTGCTTCTGGTACACTTACTGATGCTGGAGAAGGTTCCGTAAGAGCTCTTATAGTTATGTTATTCTTTGGAATTGGTGGAATTATTGGTCTTATAGTGAAACCTGCTTTCACTGCAACTGCTTTAGGTAAAATTGGGACAAGAGTATATTTGCCAAATACATTTGGTTACATTGGAGCAGTTTTAGTAACCTTTGCATTATTGTTAGTCCTATATGCCATAACAAGAAAATATGAAGATATTAGAAGGAATAAAGGTACATATGAAGAGATCGTCTACGAAGCTGATGAGCTTTCACTTAAGGAAGAGGGACAGTTCAAATTATTTAGCTACAGCACATACCATAAATTTTTCGTAGAAAGATGGAGTTTTTTAAAGGGAGCTATTCTAACATCTGTTATGTTCATATTTATTATAAATACAACTGGAAATAGCTGGGGTGTTTCAGGTGGATATCCACTATGGGTTATGGCAATTTTAGATAAGCTTGGAATTGAATTTACTGCACCAGCACTTGCTGGCAATGTGAAAGCTATAGGAAATGGATTATTAAAGCATGGAGTAACTTTAAGAAATCTTGGAATGATTGCGGGTTCTGCAATAGCTTTTCTTTTAGCAGGTAGATTTAAATTAGACTATAGATTTTCTGTAAAAGACGTGGTATTCTACGTAATTGGTGGACTATTGCTAGGATTTGGAGCAATGTTTGCAGGTGGTTGTAATATAGGAGCACTATATTCAGCTATTTCAAACTTCTCATTATCAGGATGGATTTATCTTTTAGCAGCTAGCTTAGGCGGTATAGTTTCTTTAAAGTTATTTGAAGGCAAAGTAGATACTGTACCAGCTAGATTTAAGAAATAAGATAAGGATTTAAATATTGGAGGTGGAAAATATGTTTATGGGGAAAAAAGTTTTAATTGTAGGTGGAGTAGCAGGAGGAGCGTCTGCAGCCGCTAGGGTGAGAAGATTGGACGAATTTGCAGAAGTCATAATGTTTGAGAAAGGACCTCATGTATCATTTTCAAACTGTTGTCTACCAAACCATTTAAGTGGAATGGTAGAAAACAGTGATGATCTGGTTCTAATGAGCCCGGAACAATTTAAAAACCAATACAACATAGAAGCAAGAGTAAATAGTGAAGTGTTAAAAGTAAATAGAGACAGTAAAACTATTACAATAAAAAACCTAGAGACAGGAAAAGAGTATGAAGAGGGTTACCATAAGCTAGTATTGTCTCCAGGGGCTAATCCAATAGTACCTAGAATTGAAGGATATAACAAAAACCATGTATTCACAGTAAGAAATGTAGTAGACATAGATAAATTAAATAGATATGTAGGAAATGGAAAAGTAAAAGACATAGCAGTAATAGGCGGAGGATTCATAGGAGTAGAAGTAGCAGAAAACCTGAAGCTAGCAAATAAAGGTTTTAATGTGACATTGGTAGAAGCGGCAGATCAAATTATGGCACCATTTGATTATGACATGGTTCAGATATTACACAAAGAAATGATAGACAAAGGCATAGATTTAATAGTAGGAGACGGAATATCAAAAATAGAAGATGAGAATATAGAATTAGCATCAGGAAAAAGGCTATCGGCTCAAGTAGTAGTCATGGCCATAGGAGTAAGACCAGAAACAACACTAGCAAGAGAAGCAGGACTAGAAATAGGAGAAACAGGAGCAATAAAAGTAGACCATAATTACCAAACAAATGATAAAGACATTTATGCAGTAGGAGATGCCATAGAAGTATATAACAAATTAACTCATAGAAAGACAAGGCTTGCACTTGCAGGACCAGCGCAAAGACAAGCAAGAGCTGCAGCAGACCATATGTATGGAATACCACACAGAAACACTGGAGTAATAGGATCATCATGTATAAAAATATTTGATATGAATGCAGCATCAACAGGATTAACAGAAAAAGCTGCCAAGAGTGCAGGAATTCAATATGACTTTGTATATATCATACCAGGAGATATTGTAGGACTTATGCCAGGAAATAGCCCATTTCATCTCAAATTAATATACGAAATACCCTCAGGGAAAATACTAGGAGCACAAGCAATAGGAGAAGGAAACGCATCAAAGAGAATAGACGTTATAGCAGCTATAATAATGATGGGCGGTACATTAGAAGACTTAAAAGAACTAGAGCTATGCTATGCACCAGCATTTAGTACAGCAAAAGACCCAATAAACCACGCAAGCCTGGTAGCATTAAACATACTTAACGGAGTATTCAAACAAGTACCAGTATATAAAGTGAGAGAACTAGTAGAAAGTGGTGCCTGCATAATAGACGTAAGAGAAAAGGATGAATATGAAGCAGGACACATTATAAACGCAATAAACATACCATTAAGTGAGATAAGACAAAGAACATCAGAAATACCAAAAGATGTACCAGTATATCTACACTGTCGTTCAAGTCAAAGAAGCTACAATGCATTAGTGGCACTACAGCATATAGGATATGACAATCTATACAATATTTCAGGCTCATATCTAGGAATTAGTTACCATGAATACTTCAATGACAAGGTGACAAGTAGAGAAAAGATATTGACAGAGTATAATTTTGAGTAAATTGAGTCAGGGATAAGCCATAGGGACGTTTTGTTGCCATGTTTGCTTTATATGTCATATTACACTGAGGCTTCTTGTAAGTAAAACGTCCCCAAGGCACATTTATTAATGTAAAGCAGGAGGAAAACAATGAAGAGTAGGAAAAAGTTGACAATTGGGACTTGGATTTTAATAATTCTAGCTTGGTATTCAGTTACTAAGTTTAATATAGTCCAATCTATACTAGTACCATCACCTTACCAGGTATGGACTGCCTTTTTAGACATATTAAAAGGCGGCTACAATGGTACACCTTTAATATCTCATTTGATTGTTAGCTTCAAAAGGTTATTTATAGCATCATTAGCAGCAATTATAACTGCAATACCTCTTGGTTTATTAAGTGGATATTTCAGCAGAGTGAGAGCCGTAGTAGACTCTATTATCCAGTTTTATCGCCCGCTTCCACCTCTTGCCTACTATACCTTACTTATACTATGGCTTGGAATAGATGACGAATCAAAAATAGCTCTATTGTTTTTAGCAGCCTTTGCACCAGTTTATATAGCTTGTGTATCAGCTGTTACTAAAATTAATCAGGACTATATACTTAGTGCCAAGTCACTAGGAGCAAGCAAAAAAAAGATTTTTATTCATATAGTCTTACCTGCATGTCTACCGGAGATTTTTATTGGAATTAGAACTGCAATAGGAGTAGCTTATACAACTCTAGTCTCTTCAGAAATGGTAGCGGCTACATCGGGTATTGGATGGATGGTTATAGATGCATCAAGATATTTGAAAAGTGATGTAATGTTTGTTGGTATTATCATCATGGGAATAACAGGGATATTAATTGATGTGGGATTAAAAGTAATAGAAGAAAAGCTAGTATACTGGAAAGGCTATGTTTAAGTATAAGGGAAGAGAGGTTCGCTATATGAAAAAGCATATCAAAATTATTACTGCAATTTTAGTGTTAACATTTTTACTATTTTCGCTAATGGGATGTAGTCAAAACTTAGGTGTCTCTATACAGGAACAAAAGCCTGGCACATCAATGCCAAAAGAAATAAATATTGGTATATTAAGAGTGCCTAATGATGAAACCATAGCAATCTCTCAGAAAATATACGATAAGTATTTTACAGATAAGGGTATTAAATGCAACTTTATAGTTTTTGATTCAGGAGTAGATGCAAATAAGGCATTTGCTTCAAAGAGTATAGACTTTGCAACTATGGGCAACACAAATGCCATAGTTGCATTATCTACAGGGTTAGACGTAGAATTGATTTGGCTTCATGAAGTACTCGGGTCAATTGAAGCCCTGGCAGTAAAGGAAAATCTAAATATTAATCGTGTAGAAGAACTAGAAGGCATGAAAATAGCTACTACTTTTGCCTCCACATCACACTATATTCTGCTCAATGCTCTCAGAGAAGCAGGCATTGAAGGTAAAGTACAGCTTTTGGATATGCAAACAGCTGATATTGTAGCAGCATGGGAAAGAGGAGATATTCAGGCAGCATATACTTGGCAGCCTTCACTTGGAAAACTATTAGAAAAAGGTGGAAAAGTCATAGTTTCTAGTGAGGATATGATAAAGCGAGGCTATGTAACTGCAAATGTAAAGTTAGTAAGGGGAGAATTTGCACAAAAATATCCTGACCTAGTTGCTTCTTTGGTAGCATATTTAGCAGAAGGGGCATTGATATATAGCGAAAATCCTTTGGAAGGTGGAAAAATTGTATCTGGAGAGCTTCAAATTAATCCTGAAGATGCTTTAAAACAGATGGAAGGAGCCATATGGCTTTCACCAGAAGAACAATTAGATAGTGACTATTTAGGGACAAGCAATTTAATTGGCAAGTTTTCAGTCATTATGAAGGATACTGCAGATTTTTTAGCACAACAAAAATTTATTAGTAAAGTTCCAACACAAGAAGAGTTTAACAATTTTATAAATCCTATTTATATTGAAAGAGCAATTCAAGTCTTAGGATTAAATAATTAGGATTTAGAATCAAAGCAATAAAGATATAAAAAATAAAAATTGATAATTAAAAGGAGATGTTGTCAAATGTTTAAAAGTACAAAATTAAACAGGAGTGCTTTATTTGCGATTTTAATTGTTATTTCTTTAACACTAGCTTTGGCTGGATGTCAATCTGAACCTACTACACAAGAAGGACCAAAATACATCGATAGAGCGTTAAAACCTGAGCAATTTGAAGCTAAGCTTGCAGAAGGAAATACAATAGTAGTAGAT
>JBBAFY010000060.1:0-14564 GCA_041655135.1 Tissierellales bacterium | reverse complement strand
GGATTTTGGAAAAGAAGCAATAGAAGTACTTTTAAGCGAAATGGAGAATAAGCGTGGAGAATTTGTGGTAATAGTAGCAGGCTATAAAAAAGAGATGGATATCTTTTTTGAAAGCAACCCGGGACTTAAAGGACGATTTAATTATAATATTCATATTCCTGATTATACAGATGAAGAACTAGTAAAAATTGCAGAGAAATTTGCTTATGAAAAATACTACTTAATATCCGATGGTGGAAAAAAAGCACTATTAGATAAAATCAATCAAGAAAGATCAGAAGAGAATTTCAGCAATGCCAGACTAGTCAGAAGATTAGTAGAGGAAGCAATTCAAAACTTTGCAAGCCGCATGATTAATAATAGTATAGATGCTCTTAACAGAGAAGAGCTCATTATGTTGGATACTGTTGATTTTAGTACTGAAAAAAGCAAATCCCCAGAGGAAGAAATCGAAAGTGCTCGTAAAGAACTAAATGATTTAATTGGTTTAAAAGAAGTAAAAGAGCAGGTAGAGAGTGTTATAAATAGAATGAAAGTTCATCAGCAGAGAAAAGAAGCAGGGCTAAAATGTATTGAGCCATCATTGCATATGATGTTCATAGGGAACCCAGGAACAGGAAAGACAACTGTTGCAAAAATCATAGGCAAGATTTACAAGGCATTAGGAGTGCTGAGAAGAGGAGATCGTTTTGAAGAGTGTACTAGAACAGATTTTGTAGGTAATCATGTAGGAGAGACAGCTATAAAAACCCAAAAGCTTATCAAGAGTGCCTTGGGAGGGATTCTATTTATAGATGAAGCATACTCTCTTTATCAAGGCGATAGAGATAACTTTGGTAAAGAAGCTATTGATGTGCTTATTAAAGAGATGGAAGACCATAGGGACAACCTAATGGTTATAATGGCTGGATACGAGAAGGAAATGGAAATGCTGTTAAGCTCAAATACTGGGTTTAAAAGTAGAATTAATACAACCATTAATTTTTATGATTACTCCAATGAAGAATTAATAGAAATATTCAATAAAATGTGCATAAGCTCTGATATGACCATAGACAAAAAAGGGTTGAAAGCCTTAGAAGTATATATTGATAACTTGCCTAATCGCAGGAAGGAAGGCTTCGGAAATGGAAGAGAAGTAAGGAATATATTTGAAAAAATTATAGAAGCACAAAACAATAGAATTGCTAAAGAATTATCGGAAAACAAAGTGTTATCAAAAGAAGATTTAATGAAAATAGATGTAGAGGACATCTTATCTATTTAATTATTACATCATATCGTTATGATAAGCAAATGTAAGAGTCTATAGGAGGATAGAATGAAAAATTACTATGAAATATTAGACATAGATTTTGAGTCCTCAAAAGAGGAAATAGAGAAAAAGCTACTTAAGCTACATAAAAAAGCAAGATATCGAAACTCTTTTGCACCTAATGATGAAAAAAGGTTTGAAGCTAAAAAGGAATTAGAAATCATAGAAGAGGCTAGGGAAATATTATTAGATGATTCTAAGAGGAATGAATATAATAATAATTTAAAAGGAACTAATGTAGCTAGGGCCCCTAAGCCAGATTCAAAAGATGAAAGTAATTTGTACATAAAAACTGAAAAAACAAGTATAGCTTCTGATAAGGAAACAGGGATAAAGCAAACTAGAGATAAGGAATTGAAGCATGAAGCCAAAGAGAATCCTACTATAGAAAAAAAAGATGATTCTCAAGCTGAAAATATAAAAAAGGTCACTATAGAAAAATTTGAACCTCGTAGATTAACTCCAAGCCTTGTACCAATAAAATCAGATGAAAAAGATTTAGAAGAATTCATTAAGAAAATTAAAGAAGAAAGTAGAGAAAAAGAAAGTAGAGAAAAAGAAAGAATAGAAGAAGCTAAAAAGGTTGAAGCTAAGAAGACTCAAGAAGCGAAAAAGTACAACCAACTTTCTTTCAAGGAAGAGTATGAACTTAAACTTAAAAATCATAGGGAAGCACAGAATAGAGGGTTTAAAAAGAGGGTTATGAGTAGAGTTATCACTTTACTTTTAATAGTTATAGGTATACCTGCTTATTTAACAGGTGGATCCTTTAAAATTATAGATATCAGGGATCTGGATGGAAGCACCAAACTAATGGATGCTGTAAAGGCCGGGAGTGTTGCCAGGGTCAAATATACTATAGAAGATAAAAAGGCTAATCCAAATCGAAAGAACAAAATAGGCTGGGCGCCATTACATGAGGCTGTATATAAAGAGAATGGGGAGATGATCATCGCTTTAAAAGAAGCAGGTGCAAATATTAATGTAAAAAATGATAATGGAGACACGCCACTACATTTAGCTAGAAATGGAAGTACAGTTGAACTGCTCATAGAGTTAGGTGCTAATGTTAATGAGGAAAACGATAAGGGAGAAACTCCATTAATGTTAAAAGCACCTGGTTATCAAGGAGATCATGATAAACAAGAAAAGAACCCGATTTTGATAATGTTAGATGCTGGTGCAGATATGAATAAGAAATATAGCGATGGTATGACTCTTCTACAGAAAATGTTAATAAGAGATAATGAATATGCTATAGAATTCATAAATAGAGGTATAGATATCCATGCTAGTGATAACAATGGGTTGACAGCATTACATTATGCTGTAAGATTTGCAAATATGCCCATCGTCAAACGCCTGTTGGAGAAGGGAGCAGATATAGATACTGCAGACAATGAAGGTAAAACTGCTTTGGCATATAATTTGCTTAATATTGATATGATAAAGTACTTGCTAAATAAAGGTGCAAATGTTAATCACTTAGACAATGAAGGAAGAAACTTATTATTTTACGAGGGAGTAAAACTAGATCTTCTTGAAATTTTAAGTGAAGCAGGTATCGATTTTAGTATTATAGACAAAGAAGGAAAAACAGCTTTATTTAATAATTATTATGATTTAGATGAAGTGAAATATCTAGTTGAAAAAGTAGGATTAGATGTAAAACAAGCTGATAACAAATCAACAACACCCTTACATGTAGTGCGGAGATATAAAGGTGACATAATAGAATATTTAGTAAGTAAAGGTGCTGATGTTAATGCCATTGACCATGAGGGAAGAAGCCCATTGTTTTACGAAACACCAAGAAAAACACTATTGGAATTAGGAGCAGACATAAATATAATAGATAATTATGGTCGAACCGCTTTATTCTATGTAGAAGAAGCTGAAGATGTGGAAATCTTGGTAGAAGCTGGATTTGATGTTAATGCAGAAGACCATAAGGGATTAAGACCATTACATTATGTTTTAACTCAAACCCAAAATTGGATTGATTACGACCTTGTTAAAACACTAATTGATCTGGGAGCCAATGTTCATGCAGAAGATTTTGATGGGAATACACCACTTGAAACACTTAAGAAACATAACCCATCTCAAAATAGTGCACAAAAAGCATTTGGAGTAATACCTAATGGTGATGTAATAAGATTGCTAGAAAACAGGTCTGGTAAGAGAAGGTAATATTAAAATCGAATAACTAAAGATATAGAGGGATAGGTTTGGAAAAGAAAAATTACAATAATAAAGTAATAAATTTATCTTCAAAGTATTTATTTTTACTATTAACTACTTTGACTGTTTTGACATTATGGGGTTGTGGATATCAGAAGGAATCTGAGACTACTGACATAAGACCTCATGAAATAAATAATGATATAGATAATGATATAGATAATGATATAGATAATGGTGGTCTAGCAGATATAGAAGAGGATTTAAATCCCTATAGCTTTGTTTTATCATTTGCAGGGGATATTAACTTTGATGAGAATTGGAGCACTATGGAGTATTATAACTCAGTTGAAAATGGAATCTATGACTGTTTTTCTCCTGAATTAATACAGATGATGCAAGACGCAGATATTATGTGTCTCAACAATGAGTTCACATATAGTACCAATGGAAGTCCACTAGATGGAAAATACTATACATTTAGAGCTCATCCGTCTAGGGTTGATATCCTAAAGGAGCTAGGAGTAGATATCGTAAGTCTTGCCAACAATCATGTATTTGATTATGGTGAACAATCATTGATAGATACAATGGCAACCTTAAAACAGGCTGATATACTTTATTATGGTGCTGGTCATAACCTAGATGAAGCCAAGTCACCTGTTTACTTTGAAATACAAGGTAAGACTATTGCCTATGTTGCAGCTTCAAGAGCAGAGAAGTACAAGATGACCCCTCAAGCAACAGAAGATACTCCTGGAATCTTACGATGCTATGATACGGAGCTATTCATCCAAACAATAAAAGAAGCAAAGGGAAACTCAGACTATGTTATTGCCTATGTTCATTGGGGTACAGAAAATAGCTATGAATTAGAAGAAGTACAGCTTACTACAGGCAAAGAATATCTAGATGCAGGTGCAGATATAATAATAGGTGCACATCCCCATTGCCTACAGGGCTTAGAGTACTATGATGGCAAGCCCATTGTATATAGCCTAGGTAACTATTGGTTTAATGATAGAACCATAGACACCATGCTATTAAATATACATTTTTATGGTGATGATACAGAAAAATCAATAGATTTAGAAATCGTCCCTGCAATACAAAAAAATCATGTAACTACAATTGTAACAGAGCAATCAGAAAAAGAACGTATTTTTTCATTTTTAGAGGAGATATCTATTAATGTGGAGATTGATGAAGAGGGGATTGTTTCAGAAATAAGTAATTAGATATAGAAAAACTCTAGGCAGGGCTGGTCATTGTACCAGCCTTTTACTATTTGGAACACTTTTTATCAATCTAGGTACAATCTTGTTATTCCGAGCGTAGTGAGGAATCTCAGTTTATCAAAATAAATTTAAATTTGTAGTCAACCCATGGTAAAGTCATGGTTTTTTTGTACTTAAAGTGAAGATTTTAGCTAAAAATTTCTAAATTTAAAGGAAATTAATGATAAATGTGGAATAGAAAAGGTAAACACACACAAGCACTTATAGAACCTAGCATAATGAGTAAGATATTTATTTTTTTACAAAAAAGAATTGCACTAATTAGTTTTCATTTAGAGAAGAGGGATAAAATGTCAAGGATATCTAATGCACTCAATATGTATTTCTTACTCCAAGTAAGAGATATGATGAAAATTGATGAAATAGCATGCGAATTAGAGGTAAGTTCAAGAATGATAAAAAAATATAAAAAAGATTTAGAAATGGCAGGTATTTATATAGGCTCAAAATTAGGAAGGTATGGAGGTTATTATTTAGAGAACAAAAGATACTTAGATGGGTTATCTTTTACAAAGGATGAATTAAGTGCCTTAAAGATGGCTAATGAAACCATTAAAAGTGGTAGATATCACTATAGCCCAAAGTTTGAAATTTTGGTGAGCAAAATATTAAATTATGAAAAATATCTAGATGATAGCGTATCTTATTATAATAAACTGGTGAAGGAATCTGATGAAATAATTGAAAAAGAAAAAAGAGTATGGATAGATATTAATTTAGCTATTAATAAAAATAATAAAGTTAAAATAGAATATAAATCCTTAAAAGAACACGGTTTAGTAATAAATGAAAGAGTAGTACATCCATATGGGATATTTGACTACAAGGGTGCAACGTATTTTTATGGATACTGTGAAAATGCAGAAGATGTACGCTTTTTTAAATTATCTAGAATACAACAATACCAAGTAATAAAAGAAAAGTTTGAAATAAAACATAGTTTCGAGTTAGATGAAATTATGGAAAAATCATTTGGAATATTTAATGATAAAATCATTGATCTTAAATTGAAAATATTCTATCCAATGAGTGAAATAGTAAAAGAAAAACAAATATCTAAGTCACAGATAATAACAAAAATTGATGATAAGTCTATACTTTTTGAAGCAAGAATGAATGGCTATCCAGAAATCAAATCTTGGGTAATGGGAATGGGAAGTAATGTAGAAGTCATAGAGCCGATTAAGTTAAGAGAAGATATATATAACGAAGTTACTAAAGTAATTAATTTGTATAAATAAAAATGTATTATTTTTTTATGATTTATATACATTAATTTCTAATAGGACATTATGTTTCCTCATTAAATATTATAATGGAAATAGGGGAGGTGAGACCATGAGATTTAATGTAGAACTATTGTTAGAAAATGAAATAGTACCCAAAGACAAAAATAGAATAATTTTATCGATCTTAAAGAATTGTTTTAGTACATATAGTAAGGAATACTACAATAGCCTATATGAAGAAACAAAAAACAAAGCAAAAGACTTTACTTTTTCATTATTCATGAACAATTGCAAGTTCCTAAAAGAAGAAATAAACGTCCCAGATAAGAAAATTTATTTAAATTTTTCAACCTATAACTATGAAGACGGTATCATGTTTTATAACTCTTTCTTAACCAGCAAGGGAAAAAATTTTCCTGTGAAAAATAACAGTATAACAATAGGTAAGATAAATTTAAGGAGAGAAAAAACAATATTTAGCAATGAAGTTGTATTTAAAACCATGAGTCCAATAGTAGTTAGAGAACACAATGGAGATAACAACAAAACTTGGTATCATTCACTTAGCAGTCAAAAAGGACAAATAGTTTTTATGGAAAACCTTAGGTATCAATTAAAAGAAGCATTTGGTGAAAGAGTGGAATTTGACTTTAAAGATATTAATGTAGATATATCAATTGACAATAGGGAAGTCAAGATTAAAAACTACGGAATAGAAGTACTTTCTAACATAGCAAAAATAAGAATCCAAGCACAACCCTATATTCTTGATTATCTATATAAAGCTGGCATAGGAAGTAAAAGAGGTAGTGGTTTTGGAATGGTAGATATTTTATAAGGGAGGTGAGTGAGTGGAAGAAAAGATAAGGTTAGAAATGAGTGATTGGCTATATAACGTAGGACTAGTAGGATTAATAAATATACTAGAACATTCAAATGATGTACTTAGATTAGATAAAAACTATGCAGAAATAAATGCAACTTGTCTAGAAAATTTTGAAGAAAAATACTTTCGGTTTTTATTTGATAAATACGGGATGTTTACTGTATATAGTGAAATTATTGGATATAGAGAAATCCTAGAGAATTACTTAAATAGCCTAGAGGGAATTGATGAAAAAAAATTAGATAGCTTAAATAAAATAATAGATTATGTAAAATCAAAGATTAATAGAAATAGTTATAAGGCCGCTTATCCCTATATAATGCACGAAATTGATTTACTAAAAGAAGAAAAGAAACTTAAGAAGTTAAAACTAAATAAAGGTCAAGAAATATCAGTGATTAGACCAGAAATTAAGTTTCAATTAGAATTATTAATAAGTATCATAGAGTATATGAGCACAAAAGAAACAAAAAGGTATTTAATGGCAAAGGATTTCATTTATAGTTTTACAAATGCTTTTTTATCTGGAGTGGCAGTATGGGGTAAAACAGAGGCTTCAAAAGATCCATATAAAGTTTATAAGAATTATTTTATAGACAGCGTAAATAATTACATGAAAAATAATAAAGACAAATATAAGTTCAAATGTACTGTCTGTGACAGACCTGTTAAAGGAATTAAAGTAAAAAACGAATCTTATGATCTTACATGGGTTAATGGTACAGGTGTAGATGGAAGTAGAAAGAGTTCTCACTATTGGAATTACAATAATGATACAGCAATATGTCCTATATGTAATTTAGTATACAGTTGCATACCTGCAGGCTTTACATTTATAAATGGAAAAGGATTCTTTATTAACAACAATAACAATCTAATAGAGTTACATAAAGTAAATAAATTCCAAATAGATAAAGGAACTAAAATAGAGGATCTTGAGACTCTAAGCTACTATAATGTGTTAGATAGTATGGAGCAAAACAATATTTTTTCAATGGATAGTGAAATACAGAACATACAAGTAGTAAAGTATGATAATGATAATTTGTTAAGACCATATACATTTAATATTCTTTCTAAAAGGATGCTTTATGTTATCTATAAAAATAAGGACACTATAAAGAAGCTTTTAAATTTGAAGGTAAAGGTTGGAAAAGACTATTGGATAAACGTATATCAAGAGGTTATTAAGAGATTATACAATAATGAAAGTCAATTTGATTTAATAGGGGATCTATTTAAATATAATGTAAGTTCTTACTATCTATACTTAATATTAAATTTGAATACAGATTTTATAGGAGGGAGAATGGAATTGAGCCAAAAGGACGAGTTTAAAAGAAAAGTCGATCTTTCAAGGTATTTTGGACTTCAGCTTAGGGAGTCATACTTAATAAAAGGAAATGAAAAGAAAATAGAGGGCATATCTTATAGACTTCTTAATGCTATTAAAACAAAAAACTCTTCAAGATTTGCTGATATACTTATTAATGCTCATATGTATGTGGAAAAAGAAGTACCTTCAATTTTTATTGATACGCTTAAGGAGAAAGAGTTATTACAAAGTTTTGGATATGGATTTTTACTAGGATTACAGGGGACTAGTAAAAAAAATAATAATGAAAGCAAGGAGGATAAATAAATGAAATCAATGGGACTAACTATTACAAGCATATTTGAGGCTTCAAGTGCTAATTACGGAGAAGGAATTGGAAATGTAACCGCTCTTAAAAAGATATCAAGAGGAAATGGAGAAGCTTATACTTATATATCTAGGCAAGCTATTAGATACGATATAGTGAATCAAATGGGGATTGCTAATACTAAGCTTGGTCTTGATGGTTCTGTTATACAATTTGCTCCAGATGCTACTATAGAGGATTATGCAGAAATTGATTTGTTTGGGTATATGAAGACTGTAAAACCAGCTAAAACTCGTTCAGCTGTAGTTAGGCTTTCAAATGCTATATCGTTAGAGAGCTTTAATGGAGATTTGGATTTCTTAACTAATAAGGGATTGTTGGATAGATACAATAAACAGGAAGGAGAAACACCAAAAGATGGAGGGAACATCGCACAAAGCGAAATTCATAAGTCTTACTATTCTTATACTATTACTATAGATTTAGATAAAGTTGGAATAGATGAAAATTATAATATTGAGTTAGAAAATAATGAAAAAGCAAGACGAATAAATAACTTACTAGATACTATTAAGTTTTTGTATAGAGATATAAAAGGAAGAAGAGAAGATCTAAAACCATTATTTTCAATAGGAGGATTGTATGAAATTAAAAACCCTTTCTTCGAGGGTAAATTATTGGTAGAAGAAAATAAATTAATGATTGATACCATAATAGATATACTTAATCTAGATAGCAGAGTAAAAGATAATACAGAGTGTGGATTAATAAAAGGTATTTTTTCAAACTGCAATGAGGTTCAGACAGAGTTAAATGCACAAGATATGGGTGAATTTTTTGATAGATTAAAAGAAAAAGTAACTAATTATTATCAAAACCAATAAAAGAGGGATTATTAATGAAAGCCATTAGATTGAGATTATATCAAAACTTAGTAAACTTTAAAAAACCTACAAGCTTTCAACTTAAAGAAACATTTCCTCTTCCACCCTATTCTACAATCATAGGTATGATACATGTTGTATGTGGATATAAGGAATACCATCCTATGAAAATAAGCATTCAAGGAAATTACAATTCAAAAGTAAATGACTTGTGGACAAGGTATGAAGGTTTTTCTAGTTTTGAAGAAACAAGACACCAGATTAGAGTACCTGTAGATAATGAGGGAAAAACTACATATCAAGGGGTAACTAGAGGAATATCTACAGCAGAACTACTTGTAGATTTAGAACTAATGATACATATAGTCCCAGATGATGAATCGATAATTGAAGAAATATATAACAATTTTTTGCATCCGAAAGAATATATTTCACTTGGAAGAAGAGAAGATATAGTAAGGCTAGATGAAGTGAAAATTGTGGATATTAAGAATAAAGAAATTGAAGATTTGTATATTCTCAAAAACGATGCCTATATTCCACTTGAAATGTTCAATAAAGATGATGTAGAAGGATTGAAAGGGACCATATACCATATGAATAAAGTTTACAGACTTACAAAAGACAAAAAATATCGAAATTGGGAGCGAATTAAAGTTGTACATGCTACAAGAGAAGACGAATTTTTAAGAAATAGCAAAGATTACAGAAGTATATCTGGAACCACAATCCTATATGACACAGAAATATTATTAGATGAAAATAATAATGTGCTATTTTTAGCTTAATGTACTTCTATAATAGAACCAAAGTGGAAAATAGAAAAAAGGTGATATTTTGAGTAGGTTTTTAGCAAAGTCAGAGCCTGAAGAAACTATACAGGAACACACAAACAATCTTTTGAAAAATTTCTATTTGCTGCAAGAGTTGTATCCTAACATTAAACACTTAAATTGGGAAATACTTAGGCTTTCTTGTTTGTATCACGATTTAGGAAAGATGAATACAAAATTCCAAAACAAAATATTGAAGAGAATTGGTTATGAACTTCTAGACGATGAGCTAGTAGATGTAGAAGAGGTATATCACAATTATCTAAGTCCAGCTTTTTTACCCAAAAACAAGCTTAAACAAGAGTATAATCCAAAAGACATAAAAGTATTATATCAATCTATATATAGGCATCATGATAGAAAACTACCACATTTTGAGGATATGAAAGAAGTAATTGAAAAGGACTTAAAAAATTTCTTAGCAGAATTTTGTATAAAGGATTATGAATACCTTAAAGATATAGATTTGTCAGAAGGTCTAAACTATAAATATAGAAAAGAAGTAAACAATCCAATAATACCTAGAGAAGATGGGATTGATGTATTTTATAGTTATGTTATCACTAAAGGTCTACTGAATAAAATAGATTATGCAGCCAGCTCTTATATTGGAGGAAATAGAATAAGTGTAGAAATACCAAATAAAGATTTAGAACAAAAGGTTAATAATTTTTTTATTGAAAAAAGTTTAAGTAAAAATGATCTTCAGAAGTATATGGAATCAAATAAGGAAGAAAATAATGTCATTATAGCTTCAACAGGAGTTGGCAAAACAGAAGCTTCTCTTTTATGGATAGGAAATGACAAAGGCTTTTTCACATTACCTCTTAGGGTTTCTATAAATGCAATATTTGATAGAATTAAAGCAAAAGACATAAGATTTGAAGATGTAGGTCTTTTACATTCAGATACCTACTCTGAATATTTGAAAAGAACTAATAATGAGAGATTTGATGATTATTATTATCATCAGACAAAACAAATGTCTTTACCACTTACAGTGTGCACACTTGACCAATTAATAGATTTTATTTTTAGATATGAAGGGTTTGAAATTAAACTAGCAACACTATCTTACTCAAAGATAGTAATAGATGAAATACAGGCCTATTCACCAGATTTTATAGGATATTTAATTTGTGCATTAAAATTAATAACTGATGTTGGAGGAAAGTTTTCTATAGTTACAGCTACTTTTCCACCAATAGTTGAGTATTTATTAGTAAAAAACAGAATTCCATTTAAGAAGGGACCAGAGTTTTTGAAACAGCAAGTAAGACACAATGTAAAAGTTGTAGAGGAAGAATTAGTATTAGATAGATTTGTAGAAAACTATAAAAATAAAAAGGTTCTAGTAATATGTAATACTGTAAAGAAAGCACAGAGTATTTACGGAGAGTTAAAGAGATTAGTTAAAGATACAGATATAAAATTACTTCATTCAAGATTTATTAAAAAAGATAGAAAGAAGTTAGAGGATGAGATTCTTGAAATAGGAAATAAAAAAAGCAAAAAGGTGGGGATATGGATAACAACTCAAATTGTAGAGGCAAGCCTAGATATAGATTTTGATGAACTTCATACAGAACTGTCAGATCTTTCTGGGCTTTTTCAAAGAATGGGGAGAGTATATAGAAACAGAGAACTAGAAAATGAACAGAATTTTAATACATACATATATGTAGGAACAGAAGAGTATATGCCTTCTGGAGTAAACAAAGGAGATAAGTCTTTGGTTGATATTGACATATTTAATTATGGCAAATCAGAGCTATTAAAGCAAGGAGATAAAATATTTGATGAAGAATTAAAAATGCAAATGATAAGGAATGTATATACGGTTGAAAATCTAAAAGACTCCAGATATTTTAAGAAAATTGAGAATACAATAAAGTACGTAATGGATATTGAAGAGTATTTTTTCACAAAAGGAGAACAGAAACTTAGAGATATTAAGAATGAATCAATAATACCAATAAAAATTTATGAAGATAATAAGGATTATATTGATGATGTAATAAGAAACATAAATATGTTTCAAGGCAAAGAGAACAAAGCTTATAGAGAAGCTGAAAAAGAAAAAATACGAGACTTTTTAGTAGATATTCCTAATTACATGGTGATGGATAAGACCTATAAATACTTAAAACTTGACAAATATAATGAAATAAAGATATTAAATATTGAATATCAGAATGAGCTTGGTGTAGTAAATGAAAAAAATGATGTAGAAAAGCAAAGTAATAATGACAATTTTTTTTAAAGAGAGTGATAACAATGAAAACAATAACAGGGTTAATGGTATACTACTATTTTGTATGTAAAAGAAAATTATGGTTTTTCATAAATGATGTTACAATGGAGCATGATAATGATTTAGTAGGCATGGGTAAATTAATAGATGAAACATCTTATTCAAGAGAAAAGAAAAACATACTTATAGATGAACGAATAAATATTGATTTTTTAAAAGATTGGAAAATAATTCATGAAGTTAAAAAGTCAAGGAAAATAGAAGATGCATCTAAATGGCAATTAAAATATTATATATGGCTACTTAAGGAAAAAGGTGTTGATATAGAAAAGGGGATATTAGATTATCCTCTTTTAAGAAAGAGAGAAGATGTTTTCCTAGATAAAGAAGACGAAAAGCAATTGCGAAATGTTTTAAATGAAATAGAAAAAATAGCACTAATAAAGCTACCACCTGAAATTAGCAAGAAATCCATATGTAAAAAGTGTGCATATTATGAACTTTGTTTCATCTAGGAGGTTGCTATGGGAGAAACATTTTATATTTTTAAAGATGGAGATTTAAGGAGAAAAGATAACAATATTATAATGACTACAGCAGAGGGAGAAAAAAAGAATTTAAAATCCGAAGTAACTGATGAGATATACTTATTTGGAGAAGTCTCAATGAACACTAAGTTGCTTAATTTTGTTGCTCAGCAGAAAGTAATAATTCATATATTTAATTATTATGGGTTTTATAGTGGGAGCTTTTATCCTAGAGAAACAAATATTAGCGGATACTTATTAGTTAAACAGGTAAAAAGCTATGATGATAATAGTAATAGGGTTAGAATTGCTAAAGAGATATTAAAGTCAGCTTCATATAATATTTATAGAAATCTGAGGTACTATAATGGCAGAGGTGTCGAATTAGATGTCCCTATGAAAGAAATACAAAGTCTGATAAATAGGTTAGATTTTGGAGAAAGCATAAACGAATTAATGGGTATAGAAGGAAATATAAGAAAGGTATACTATTCTACATGGAATGATATCGTAAAACAGGACATCAACTTTGAAAAAAGAGTTAAGAGACCACCTGATAATATGATTAATTCATTGCTTTCATTTGTAAATAGTCTTATCTACACGACAGTCTTATCTGAAATATACAAAACTCAATTAAATCCAATAATTAGTTTTCTTCATGAACCTGCTACAAAAAGATTTTCACTCTGTTTAGATATTGCAGAAATATTTAAGCCATTAATTGGAGAAAGAATGATATTTTCACTACTTAATAAAAACCAAATAACGGAAGATGATTTTGAAAGAGAATCTAATTTTATATATTTAAAAGAACCCGCTAGGAAGAAAATATTAATGGAGTATGATAAGCGACTTGATCAAACTATATCACATAGAGACTTAGGACGAGATGTTTCCTATAGATATCTTATAAGACTAGAATGTTACAAGTTAATTAAAGATATTATTGGAGAAAAAGAGTATTCTGGATTTAAAATTTGGTGGTGATTTTATGTATGTAGTACTGATGTATGATATAATGATGGATGAGGGAGGTGCAAGAGTACAGAGAAACACCTTTAAAATATGTAAAAAATATTTTACGCATATACAGATGTCGGTATTTGAAGGTAATTTATCAGAACTAAATTTAATGAAACTAAAAAAGGAGTTAGGTAAATATATTAGAGATAATAAAGATTCCCTTATTATATTTAAAAGTCGGGATGAAAGATGGTTAACTAAAGAATTTTTAGGACTAAAAGACGATAAAACATCTAATTTTTTTTAAAAAACTTTCTGTCGACCTATAGTAGTGTAAAAAACACTAGAGATAGACAAAACCTTATAGCATCAGATATGAAATTAGCTTTGTATTGAGTATTGTGAAAATATATTAAATTAATTAGTGAAAAATTATCTACAGACAATATGTATGTCTGTAGCTTAGTAAAATCAATACCCATAATGAAACGCCCTTTAATAGAACTAGAGTAGAATGTAAATACACTACAAGACTATTTAAGAGG
>JBBAFY010000059.1:0-15584 GCA_041655135.1 Tissierellales bacterium | reverse complement strand
CGTTAATTAGTTAGATGTTGTATATTACTTGAAGCTACAGTTATTAGTTTATATCATCAACTATCAAAAATAAGTTTTGAATAACAGAGTTATCTAATAAAAATAAGTATATGGCTAGAACTTATGAGAGGAAATGATTGTATGTCATGCAATAAAGAATTTGAAAATTCACTAAGAAATTTGTATAAGAAGGACCCATGTAAGGTTCTTCCAAATTCAATATGGAAAACAAAGGATAGATTAGATAATCTTCAGTGTTCACATATATGAACTCATGATGAAGTTTTAGAGATTAAAGGATTAGATCAAGTTGGAATACATATTTTTTGGAATAAAAGTAGAAAAATTGATGAATCTTTACGACATGCTATAGAACAGTCTAAATTTATGATAATATATAAGGATTACTATGAACAGTTAAATTCAGAGGGTTACAGTCTAGTTAAACCATATTTTCGTATTAAATATGACAATAAAAATGTTTTGCCTTATTCTTTATCTGAGGACTTTTATATTAGGCAGTCTAATGCTAGAGAAGATTTCAGTGAGATTTCAGATTTTATTGGAAGGTGTTATAAGGATTTACATCCGAGTCCTGAGACAGTTAAAGGTTGGACAATTCATAGAGTATTTGAAAATAATCTTTGGATATGGATTATGGATAAACATAAGAATATCCCAGCTGCTTTAGGCATAGCAGAATTTACTACAGTTTCGGGTGAAGTAGACAATGATACAAATCCAGAAAGATTATATCGAAGCTGTGGGTTTTATGGAGATGATGTTTGGTGGTTACTTCGGAAAAGTTAGATTTTATTCATAAAGATTTTTGATGATATTGAAGGAGGAAAAAGTTTATGAAAGATGTTTTAGCATCAACTGGAGTTCAAATTCTACTTGTTATAACGATAACATACCTTTCTTACCTTATGTTCAGTAGAAAAGAGATAGGTTTTTTTAAGTGGATTGGATTATATCTTCCAAAGAATAGGGATTGGGTTAAAAGTGCCATAGTTGTTTTTATTGCATCCCTAGCTATTATGGTTGGGCCTCTTATTCTATTTCAATACTTAGGATATATAACACCTGAAATGTTTTTAGATCAAACTATAAGTGGACAAGGATTAAGTATTAGTATTGTAATTATGATATTGCTAAAAGCTATAATCCAAACGTCTTTAACAGAAGAGATATTGTTTAGAGGCTTTATAGGTAAAAGAATTGCCCATAGATTAGGATTTAAGACAGGGAATGTTATTCAAGCTTTAATATTTGGTTTGCCTCATGGATTGCCATTTATGATTGTTTATAAACAATATATCATTGGTATAACTTTAATAATTACTGCTGGAATAGTGGGGTACCTACAATTCTGGTTGAATGAAAAAAAGGCAAGGGGGAGTATAGTACCTAGTATACTGATACATGGGATTATGAACATTCTTTCATTTTCGTCTAAAGCATTGGGGTAGGCTTAATCACATCTGAGCTTTATCCTTATAGGGTAACTTTATTAAAAAAATAAAGATTGTAAAGTTTATAAGAAGATTTAGCTTGAATCCGAATAATATAGTTACATACAGGAGGATAAAATGAAACTAGGAATGGCAGCATTAATTGAATTTAACAGTCTAGAAGAAAATATTAAGCTTTGTAAAGAATTAGAATTAGATTTCATAGAGTTAAATTTGAATTACCCTACTTTCATGCCCGAAAAATTTAGTTATAAAGAAATATTAGATGCGAAAGCAAAGTATGGAATTGACTTTACAGTGCACTTACCTGAGGAAATTGATTTAACCTCCTTTCACCCAACAATCAGAAAAGGGCATCTAGAACGATGTAAAGAGTTGATTGAATGGACTAGGAAAGCTGAAATCAAGATTGCTAATATGCATCTAAATAATGGTGTTTATTGCACACTACCTAACTCAAGACAATGGATTAATGAAAAATATGAAGAAGAATATAGGAAACTATTATATGAATCTTATTCTGAATTAAATCAGCATGCAAATTTGTTAGGAATAATATTATGTATTGAGAACACTTCTAATTTTCATATTCCTTTTATTCATAGGGCAATAAATATGCTGACTGAATTTGATAACTTTAATTTAACCTGGGATGTGGGGCATGATGCTAGGGTCAGCTTTAGTGAAAAGCCTATTCTTATGAATTTTGCTAACAGAATAAAACACATGCATCTTCATGATTATAATGAAAAATCAGACCATCAACCACTGTATACTGGAGTAATACCTATAGATGAACGACTTCAGTTTGCTAGGGATAACAATTTATCTGTTGTCATAGAAGTAAAGACCAGTGAAACATTAAAAGAATCAGTTAGCAAAATAGCTTATTAACTGGGTAATCTTTTCATGAGAGGATACAGTAATAAGCATTATTAATAATCAAAGAACAGGAGAAAGGTTATGACAAATATATATTTTGTAAGACATGCAAAGCCCGATTTTTTAATACAGGATGATTTAATAAGACCCCTTACTGAGAAAGGCATTGCTGATAGTAAGAAAGTAACTGAATTTCTGTTAGACAAAGGGATTACTAAAATATTTTCAAGCCCATATAAGAGAGCCTGTGATACTATAAAGGATTTTGCTGACAAATTAGATATGAATATTAGTATTATCGAAGACCATAGAGAAAGAAAAATAGATGATGTATGGATAGAGGATTTTAATACTTTTGCACGAGACCAATGGAATATCCAAATGAAAAAATAGTCATAAGTACACATGGAACTGCTCTTAGCACTATTATAAATTATTATGATAAAGACTTTAATTATAGTGAGTTTGAGAGAATAAAGCATCTAATGCCTCATATTGTGTATATTGGATTTGAAGGAAATAATGCTACTGAAATTAAAGAGTATCTAATATAAATATCATATAATTAAACTGCTGCCATAAATCTAACAATAGAATTATAAAATAATATAAAATTAGTGCTCTAATATTTGTAGTTGATGACCAGTAGTGATATACTGGTCACTGTATATTTTTGAATTGAAGAGGTGAGTTTTGTGGATGAGAACAATAATGTACTTGTGGTAGATGATGAGGTTCATATAACAGAAGTTGTAAAAGCTTACCTTGAAAGAGAGGGGTACAAGGTATATACTGCACATAATGGCAAAGATGCGATTTCAATATTCAAAAGAGAATCTATCGATTTTATTGTGCTAGATTTAATGCTTCCAGATCTATCTGGCGAAGAAGTATGCAAAATGATTAGAGTGAAATCTCAAGTACCTATACTAATGCTAACTGCTAAAGCGGAAGAAGAGGATAGAGTTACTGGTCTTTACTTGGGCGCAGATGATTACCTAGTAAAGCCCTTTAGTCCGAAAGAACTGATAGCCAGAATAAAGACAATACTAAGAAGAACACAAAAGGATTTTATCAAGGCAGATATTATAGAATTTAATAGAGGAGATTTGCTCATAGACTTAAATAAAATGGAGCTAAAGAAAAAAGGGGAGTTAGTTGATCTAACCCCTACAGAGTTTAGGATAGCCACTATGCTAGCACAAAATCCTAACAGGGTATTTAGCAGAGAGGAGCTAATAGAAAGAGTTCTAGGAATTGATTATGAAGGATTTGATAGAACTATTGATACTCATATTAAAAATATTAGACAAAAAATAGAGGATAAAAATACTAAGTATATCCACACAGTCTATGGAGTGGGATACAAGTTTGTGGGTGAATGATATGAAACTTAAAACCAAATTTATTATATCAATGATTAGCATAGCCATATTGTCTGTCCTTATAGTAGGGATAATAACTAACATAACAATCTTTAAGAAATTCAATACTTATATGGAAGAAGAACAGGCAGATAGGATTGAGGACATAATTAAGCTGGTGGAATATTCTTATTCCATTGACAATAGTTGGTCTAATAGAGCTCTAAATAACATAGCAAATTCGCGTCTTATAAATAATTTCGATATTCAGATAAAGGATGAAAAAGGTGAAGTTGTATTAGAGAACTTCATGAACAATAATATGAAGAGAATGCACAATCAAATGATGGGACGTATGAGCGGGGGAATGATGCGGGGAAATAGTAGAAGTCAAATAAATGATTCTAATACTACAGTGCAAATATCCGAGTTGATTGTAGATGGAAACAGAGCTGGAGAGATTGAAATAGGCTTTATAGGTTCATTTATAATATCTCAAAGAGAGATAGACTTCACGAGAGGAATAAATAACTCTATTCTTTATGCCTCAGTTATTTCCCTTGGTTTAGCTATAATCCTAGGAGTATATAACTCAAAGGTCATGTCAGAGCCTATACTTAAAATTATCAATACTGCAAATAATATTAGAAAAGGAGAGCTGGAAACTAATATTGAAATAAAAAATGGAGCAGAAGAACTTATAGAGCTATCAAGCTCCATAAATCATTTAGCAAAATCTCTTAACGAACAGCAGATTTTGAGAAAGAGGCTGACTACAGATATATCCCATGAGCTTAGGACACCATTAACCATACTTCAAAGCCATATAGAGGCCTTTAATGACGGTATCTGGCTGCCTACAAAGGATAAGCTGGATATATGCAGGGAAGAGGTTATTAGACTTAAAAAACTAGTTGAACAGCTTAAATATATAACAGATATTGAAAATCATAGAGTAGAACTGGAATTAGAGAGGATTAATTTGTCACAGTTAATTGAAAATACAGTAGAAAGTCTTAGATATGAGTTCGAAGTAAAAGGAATAGAACTAAAGAATAATGTAAAAGGGAATGTCATAATTGAAGCAGATAGGGATAAAGTAAGACAGGTAATGGTAAATATAATATCTAATGCATTGAAGTTTACTGATACAGGAGATAAGGTTGAAGTGCTTCTAGATGAAGATGAAAGAAATGTTATTATTGAGATAAAAGACACAGGTATTGGGATTATTGAAGAGGATATTCCTTTCATTTTTGAAAGATTTTATAGAAGCGATAAGTCAAGGAGCAGAAAGACAGGCGGAACTGGAATTGGACTTACTATAGCTAAGACCTTAGTAGAAGCACATAAAGGAAGTATTAGTGCGAATAGTCAAGAAGAAAAAGGCAGCAACTTTGTAATTGTGTTGCCTAAAAACCACTAGTATAATAATATATCTATAGGATTAAGATTTTACTTATGATAAACTATATCTATGACAAAAAAGTAGAGGTGCAGATTTGATGAGACAAAGGTATAAAAATATAGATCGTAGAAATAATTATATGATTTTAGCAGAAAATTTCTTCGATGAGGATAACAAAGAAAAAGCGCTAAAATTTTTCGAAAAAGCACTAGAATTCGAAGGAGAAAAGCATGAAACAATAGATACTTTATTTAATATAGCCATTTTATATGATGAATTAGGTGAAAAAGAAAAAGCTTTTAATACCTATAGTAGCATAATTGAATTGAATCCGAGTGAAGCGGGTGCATATTATGGAATGGCTATAATATATGATGAAAAAGGCGAGAAGGATATTGCATTAGATAACTATTTTAAAGCAGTTGAATTAGAGCCTGAGTATGATAGAGCATATTTTTACATTGCTAATATTTTTGATGAAAGAGGAGACAAGGAAAAAGCTATTAATTACTATAAGAAGGTTATTGAATTAACACCAGATGACTATATGGCTTATAATAACCTAGGCTCTATATATGAAGAAATAAAAGAATATGATCAGGCTTTTCTAATGATTGCTGAAAGTATAAAGATTGAAGGGGACTACTATAAATCCATGTTTAATATGGGTGTTATTTTAAAGCACTTAGGGAAGAGAAAGAAAGCAATAGAATATTATAAACAATCAATAGATTTGTATGATAGGTATCCTTATGCATATTTAAATATTTCTGCCATATATATTGAAGAAAAGAAGTATAATACTGCAATAAAAATACTAACAGAAGGTATTGAAAAAAGTCCTGATGCAGGGTTCCTTTATTATAATAGGGCATGCTGCAATATAAATTTAGAAAAGGTTGATATGGCAATTGATGATTTGAAAAAAGCTAAAGAGCTATATCCAGATTATCAGTACATGGTTATGAATGATAAGGATCTTGAAGCAATAAGAAATGATGAAAAATACAAATTTCTATTGGATGATTAAGTTATCATTTTAAAGGAACCCTTTCTAGGATTGGTGGTCTAGTGTAAAAACGCTACAAAACAACAAAAGAATCAAAGAGCTCAAAGATACTAACTAGAAAATAAGGCTGTTGATTGAAAAAATCAGCAGCCTATATTATTATTAGTTACTGTCTCCATTTCATAATTTTGTTTTCTAACATAGCAACAAATTTGTACATAAATGTAGTGAGTATAGCTAATATTATTACACTCATCATTACTAAATCTAATTGGAATACTTGCCCACCGTATACAAGCAGATACCCTAGTCCAGCCCTAGATACAATATACTCCCCAACTATTACCCCTACCCAAGACATTCCTATATTTACTTTAAGGGTGCTTACCATAGCTGGAATACTTGCAGGGAAAACAACCTTTCCCAAAACTTGAAGCTTAGTGGCACCAAATGTCTTAAGCATTTTTATCTTATCTTCATCAACTTCAATAAAGCTGTTGTAAACATTCAAAATAGTTATAACAATTGATACGCTAATAGCAGTGACTATTATACCAGAGTAACCAGCACCTACCCATAGTATTATTATGGGAGCCAAAGCGGTTTTGGGTAGACTATTTAACACTACCATATAGGGGTCTAAAACCTTTGCCATAAATTCTGACCACCACAGAAGCACTGCAACAACTATGCCTAGAACGGTTCCAGCTACAAAGCCTACAATAGTTTCCATTAAAGATATTCCAATATGTTCAAAGATCATACCATTTTTCACATATTTTATGAACAATGCAACTATTTTAGAAGGATAACTGGTAAAAAAGGTATCAATCCATTTAAATTGTGCAGCAATTTCCCAAAGTAGAACTGACACTACTAAGATGGATACTTGTGTAATAAGTATTGCTCTTTTTCTTTTTTTAACTCTTCCTAAATATTCTTGTTGTTCTTTTGAAGCTTTTTTATCATCTACTATTTTGTTATTATACATGGACATCAAGCTCCTTCCATATCTTATTAAAGTAATGCCTAAATTCAGGAGCCTCCCGACACCTCATAGGTGTCTTGATGTTATTTGGACAACTTAGCACTATTGGAGTTATTTCTTTAATGATTGCTGGCCTATTAGACAATATGACAATTCTGTCGGACATGGAGATTGCTTCTGCGATATCGTGAGTTACTAGTAGGGCTGTCTTCTTCTCCTTTTTTAATATGGTTCCTATTTCATCAGAAATTGCTAATCTTGTCTGATAATCGAGAGCAGAAAAGGGTTCATCTAAAAGTAGTATATCTGGCTTAACAGCTAAAGTTCTTATGAGAGCTACTCTTTGCCTCATACCTCCTGATAATTGATTAGGATAATGTTTCTTGAATTCAGATAAACCATATGTTTCAAGAAGACTTTCTGCAAATTTAATGGTATCATCATTTATTTTGTCTTTTATTTCCAAACCTATTAGAACATTATCTAAAATATTTCGCCATTCAAACAGATGGTCCATTTGAAACATATATCCTATGTCTTTGCTTGGACCGTTCACTTCTCTATTATTAATATAGACTTTACCTCTTGTTGGTTTTATAAGACCAGCTACTATCGACAATAATGTGGATTTTCCACAACCGCTAGGACCTACTATTCCAATTATCTCACCATTATAGACATCAAGGTTTATGTCTTTTATGGCTGCAGTTTCACCATCTAGAGTATGATAATTCATACTAACATTTTTGATTTCTACTACTTTTTCTTCCTTCATCTATATCGTCTCCTTAAATCAAAAATCTACGTACTTCATAATATTCATAGGCAGTGAAGTATGTGAAGAAGTATATAGGAGTAACAATAAATTAATTTATTATCAAACTTTCGTGGTTTTCTGTAAAAAGATAATATAAATAGAAGGAAAAGGTTAGATAATATAGAAGTAATATTGGACTTGATTTTATTGCCAAAGATAATTTAAGAGGTGATAAAAGTGATTAATATTAGTAAAATTAATAATGATGAAATCCAGATTAAGTTTGACTATGACTCAGAGCTGGTGAAGAAGATTAGAATGGTAGAGGAAAGGAGATGGGAGCAAAATACAAAATCATGGATAATTCCAAACAATTCTAAATCAATAAACACGTTCATTAAGCTGTTTATTGATGAGGATATTGATTGGGGAAGTAGTTTTAATATCTCTATTATTGATTACGGTGAAAAAAACAGGAATGAAATTATGATAATTCAAAAAGAATTAGAGAAGCAAATGACATTGAGAGGTCTTTCTCCAAAAACTAAGAAGGCATACTTAGGACATTTGAGGAGATTTATGGAGTTCACTAATAAGAGCTCCATAGATATTGACAAAAGAGATGCTGATAATTATTTATATTATTTATTAAATGAACAAAAGGTTAGTCACTCATATGCTAATCAGACTATAAATGCAATAAAGATTACCTTTAGAGATGTCTTAAATAAGGATTGCCTGGTTTATGAGCTTACAAGGCCTAAAAAAGAAAATAAGCTACCTAATGTGCTTAACGAAGAAGAAGTATTGAAAATACTAAATGCACTATCAAATACAAAACATAAGGCTATTTTATATCTAATATACTCATCAGGACTAAGAGTAAGTGAGGTCGTAAGGCTTAAAGCAAAGGACATTGATAGTAAAAGGATGATGATACATATACGTTTGGGGAAAGGGAAAAAAGATAGATACTCAGTACTATCAGAATCCGCACTTCAAATACTAAGAAGATATTATAGTGAAGAGAGACCAGAAGAGTGGATGTTTCCTGGAGCAAATGGAGATAGTTTTATTACAGAAAGAACAGTACAAAGAATATTCCAAAATGCATGCCGAAAAGCTAAAATAAGTAGAGGTTTTAGTGTACATAGCCTAAGACATTCATTTGCTACACATCTACTAGAAGGTGGGACTGATATCAGATATATACAAGAACTTTTAGGGCATAGTAGCACTAAAACAACAGAAATATATACACATGTTACTAAATCATCAATTAGTAAGATTAAAAGTCCACTAGATAGAATACTGCTTGATAAATAGTACTTAGGATGTTCAAACTGAAATTTTAAACTAGTGTCGGTTTATATTCTAATTCTGGAGAATTACCGACACAGGGTCGTATAACATATCGAAATAGCAGTATTACCGACTCGTGTCGGGGATTTATAAGTTATAAGACATTACCTTACTCATTTCAGGGGATTCCTTTTGGGTCATTAAAGAATAATATAGAAAGTGGGGATTAAATGCCAAATGGAATAATTGTATTTGGTGCAAATGGTAGTGGGAAATCTACTATAGCTCGGGAATTGGCGGATGTGTTGAACTATAAACATATGGATATTGAAGCATATCATTTTATAGAGTCAGTAATTCCATATACTAAAGCTCGTACACGGGAAGAATGTTTAAATTTAATGCTGGAAGACATAAATAAACACAAAAATTTTGTTTTATCTGCTGTTACTGGTGATTTTGATGATGAGATTGAGTCAATGTACAGTTTTGCAGTTTTACTAGTAGCTCCTCTTGAAATCCGTATTGATCGAGTTAAACGTCGTGCATTTATGCAACATGGGGAGCGAGTAAGTGAAGGCGGTGACATGTACAAGCAGCATTTAGATTTTGTTGAGTTTGTGAGAAGACGAACTTCGGATAGAATTGCACAATGGAAGGCAAAACTAAAGTGTCCGGTAATAACAATTGATAGTACAAAACCAATCTCTGAAAACATTGAGTTAATTGTTCAGGAATATTTGCATCTATAGAAAGTCAATAATTCACTAATTGAAAATCTAGTATGCAGTTCACGATTAAGTGTGTTACATTTTAAATGAATTTGGGTAGTACTACCAAGCTGAGTAAGGTAACATCTTATAACAAAATATTTGCGCAGGGGTGCACCCGGGCACACTCCTAGGGCAATGTGCACCACATCCCTTCGCTGGGAGCAAAGCTCCACTTTGAGGTCTATCTCTGAGGTCCAGCTCAGGGACGTCGCAAATACGGAACGTTATCGGACAGCGAAGTAAGGCTGATATTGGGCATAATTTAAATTGCTGAAGTGGGGGTCAGAGAAATGTTAAGAATTGATGCAGTATACGCACTAATATGTAGAGAAGAGGAAGTTTTAATGGTTAACAACATAGGTGGAGGTTGGTCTCTTCCGGGTGGGGCCGTTGAAAAAGGAGAAACATTAGAACAAGCAGTTATTCGTGAGACTAAAGAGGAAACCGGTTTTACAATTGAAGTTAGTGATATTGTGGCTGTTAATGAGGCATTTTTTAAAGAAAAAGAACATCATGTTTTATTCATTACTTTTAATGCAACAATAGTGGGTGGAGAGTATTCTATTAAAGATAGGAATGAAATATCAGAAATAAAATGGTTTGATATACAAGAGGCAAATGAACTAATGCCTTATTACCATGGAGGCATTAAGAGATTAATAAAATCATCGTCTCCTTATACATTTCAAGGTTAGAAGATAAATTTGATCACCAATAGATGGTTTGGTTAAGAATAAAGAAATTATTGTTCTTGAGGACATCTGCAAAGAGGAGATACCGCCATCCGATAACAGCATGTTTACGGGAGGTGCAGGAGGGCACGTTTTAAGGGAAAGGTCAGTGCACCACATCCCTTCACCGGGAACGAAGTTCCGCCAAGGGGGAGGATCAAGTGGGTCCGGCTCAGGGACGTCGTAAACACGGAAACGTTATCCAAAACAAACCAGTAAGTTATTATAATAATGAGGATGATTTATAGTGAAAAAAATTATAGTAAGATATTTTTATGTACCAATTTGTCCAGAATCATTTGCTTCATTAGACCGCCTTTATAATTTGTTTTTGAATTACAAAGAGCAGGTTGATTTTGAATCATTTAATGTATTTGATTGTAAGTTTGAGTCGCCACATTCCTGGTTTCCTAGTGAAGAAGAAATAATAGAGAGTATTAATGAAAATGGGACATATCCACTTCTTTTTGGGCAATTATTTATTCAAGGGAATCGAATTGAAGGTTTTCCACCATCAAAACGTTCGATATCAAATACGCTAAAAGAAAATGGCGTATTCTTCAAAGAAGAAGAGTATAAATTTGATTATGGACCTACAAGAAAGGAAAAACTTAAATGTGATGGCAATAAGATTCAAACTAAGAGATATGAGAAAAAATTGCTTAGAGATGCTTGTATTATTTGTACAAAATACAATCCATATTTAGATGAAAAAACATACCTTCCAGAGAACTGGATTAAGTATGAACAATTAAAGAGCGATTTTTTGATGGGAAATTTAGAACAAGGTAGTTTAATTGGATATATTGAATATTATGAAGAAATACCAGTCGGTTTTATTGAAGCATTCCCATTAGACATATCAAGGATGCTAGGATTTCCAATATCAAGTAAAGATACTAATGGTGTTATGATTACTTGCCTTTCTGTTCGTAAAGAAGTGAGTGGACAAGGTGTAGCTTCGAGGCTAATAGATTATCTTGAGAAAGAAGCGAAAGAGAAAAAATATAAGTCAATAGAGGTATTATCATTTCCTGACGAACATAATTGGCAACCTAAATCATTATATGAAAAAAAGGGTTATAAAAAAGTTAAGAAAATAAGAGAGCTATGTATTATGAAGAAAGAATTATGATAAGTTTACTTCGGATAACAATGTATTTGCGTAAAGGTACACGGGGGGTACAATCTTAGGGAGATGTGCACCACATCCCTTCACCGGGAGCGAAGCTCCGCCAGGGGGCTATCTCTGTGGTCCGATTCAGGGACGTCGCAAATACGAGAACGTTAAGCGACATACTTTTTAAATGACACGATACCAAAATTAGCTTAAACAATTAAGTAAAGAATTGATAAAGTAACTATAAATATTAATGAAAGCAAAAGTCGTATACAACAATATATTTGAAATTCGAAATAATAAATGAAGAAAAAGGTGAGAAAAAATGGAAAATTTTTGGGATGGAGAACATGTAAGATTAAGAGCTGTAAGAGAATCGGATCTAGAGAATTATTATTTAAAAACGAATAATGGTGACACTGAATCCATAAGAAATTCAGATCGAATGATATTTCCAGTAGGAGATGCTGCAAGAGCTGAGAAAATTAGTAAACTATGCAGATTAAATCCTTATGCCGAAGAGTACACACTGATAATAGAAAATAAAGAAGGCGAACCAGTTGGTAATATAAACACACATTCATGCAATAAAACAAATGGTACATTCAAATATGGAGTTGGTATATTACATCAATATCGTGGAAAGGGATACGCGACTGAAGCAATAAAAATATTATGTAGATATTATTTTGAAGAGTTAGATTATAAAAAAGCAGAAGTTGAAGTGTATGAATTTAACCAAGCTTCAGTACTTCTACATGAGAAGCTTGGATTTGTAAAGGAAGGTACGTTGCGTTCGAATCATTATGCAAAGGGAAGAAGATGGGATACTTATTGCTATGGAATGTTAAGAGAGGAATTCAACTACTAGTTAAATATGTAGAGTTAGGTTAAATATACTTAGAAAAGAAAGTACGATCGCTTAACAATGTGTTTGCACAAGGTCGCTCTAGGGAGTTAGAAGCCTAGGGCAATGAGCTCCACATCTTCTCACTGGGTGCGAGCACCGCCTACGAAGATAAGCTCCGCGGGTCCAGTTCGAAGACGTCGCAAACACGAAAACGTTATGTGATACGGCGATATCGGGGCAGTTCTCTGGAGGTCTTGTTTGATAAAAAGTAGGATTGGAATATTTGCGGGTTTATGTGCAACAAATAACAGAAGGGGGGTAGGTTGAAATGAAGAAATTATTTATTGTATTATTGATAGGTTTAGTTTTACTACTAATTTCAGGATGCACAAATAAGGGTTTAGTAGCTTTTAATGAAGAAAAAGAAATATTAAGTAATGAGATTTTAGAATTGAAGAGAATAATATCTGAAAAAGATGAAGAAATAGACCGTTTGAAGAAAGCTAACTCAAATAAGATGAATGAATTGGCAGAACTTAAAGAGAGCATAGATATGATTGGATTTTCATATTATGCAAGATTGGATGATTATAATCACTCATTTAACAACTTAAAAAAGATATACAATATTAGCTCCAATTATCTAATTAAAGATGATTGGTATGTCATAAGTGAAGACTTTTTTCAAATAGAATTATTAGGATATGAAAATGCTAAGAAAGTAGACTTCTATGCCCTGAGGATGGAATCGGATCAGGGTCAAATGTTACTATTTACCGATACAGACCCCACAGATGGTTGGAAATATACAGATGATAATATTAGTGAGGCAATAAATAAGCAAAAAAAGCCTTTATCAAGTGGCGGTTTTTCTTATGAGCCGTATTTCGTGATATATACAGAAGTAACACTAGAGGATGGTAATGTTATAAAAACTTCAAAACTACCGATATACAATAATTAAAATACTGGGATAACTAATGAAATATTTAGTTTTATTGTACATAGTTTATATTGCGCTAAGGGTCACTAAGGGAAAAGAAGTCGCCGCACCACATAACAAAATACTTGCGCAAGGGTGCACTCGGGCACAATCCTAGGGCATTGTGCACCACATCCCTTCGCTGGGAGCAAAGCTCCACTATGGGGTCTATCTTTTAGATCCAGCTCAGGGACGTCGCAAATACGGAACGTTAGAAGACACGTCAATTTCGGGGTAGCTCTCTGGGGTCTATTCATGAAAAGAAGATATTGCATAACAGTAGATTTATGTCATAAAGTATTATTTTTATTGAAACGGGGTGAGGAATTACACCATGAGAAAATTAAGAGCTTTTTTTATATTGGCCATAATTTCTTTTGTATTATGCTCATGTAATGTTAATCAAAACGATAAAATAGAATCTAACGAATCAAATGAAAAAATTGGGTTGGATTTTGAAGAAGTAGTAGACTCAGGGGTTGTAAAAGAATATTATTTTGAGCCAAATGTTTCAATAATTGAAGGCACACTAATTTCCAGATTGCATTATGGACCTCCAGGATATGGCGAGGATCCTAATAATGATGAACAAAGGTATCAATTTATTTTGCAGCTAGATAATCCAATAGATGTTATTGCAGAAGATACTGATGAATTTAACTCAAGTATATCTGATGTTTTAGAAATTCAGCTAGTACTAATGGGGGAGCATTATATGGGTATGGCAAAACAATATAAAAACAAGCATGTCGAAATTCAAGGAACATTATTCTCAGCTTTTACAGGCTATCATTATACTGAAGTATTGATAGTTGTAGATGAAATTTGGGATTAGTAACTAATAATCGAATCTAGAAAATGATGGAGTCGACATAAAAACTTATTGCACATATTTTAATTATGCGAGAAATTTTTGGGGAAAAGACATTGTCGCATCTTCTAACAAATTATTTGCACAAGGGTGCACGGGGCGCAAGCCTAGGGCGGTGTGCACCACATCCCTTCACTGGGAGCAAAGCTCCACTATGGGGTTTATCTCTGAGGTCCAGCTCAGGGACGTCGCAAATATGGAAACGTTATAGGAAATGATGATATCTGGGTCAGTTTTTGGGGTCTTGTTTGACAAAGAAGAGACTTTAGATAGTTTTACAATATTATGAAAGGGATGAATTATCCGTGGATATCACGATAGATGTAAAACCAGACTTAATAGGGCTAATATTCCAAACAGTAAGTACTTTGGCATTAATATTATTTATATCTTTTATTGTCTACTTAATTGTAAAATACATAAATAAGGGGAATTGCAAAAGATAGAAAATAAATTTTGAAGTAATTTGTGTTGTATTTAAAAAATACTGTGGAGTAAGAATAAATTTTAATGTTTGCATTTATTGAACTATATTAATATCAGTAGGAGGCAAGAATAGTGAATTTAAAAATAATTAAGCAACTAAATAGTATCTATGAGCCTTTACATCGACAATTTAAGGAATTAAAGTTAACATTAGAAAAGTATAATTTTAGTTACTCTAGCGCAGGATGGTTCAATATGCATTCCGTCAAACATAATGATGACTTTATTAATGAATATTTTCCTGTCCCTGTTTTATCTATTGAAGGAGTGGGAGATATTGGTTTAAACTTGGATTATATATTTATTGAAACTACAATTTCAAAAGAAAAGGCAGAATGCTTACATTTAGATAATTTTAATGATTATAATATAGAGATTTATGGAGTTAGAGACTATCTTATAGATTATTACCAACCTAATTTTGAAATTGGGATTTATAAAGAAAAGATTCATGAAAGTCCTGAAAAAGAATTTCATTTTACAATAAATCTACCACAAGGTATCAGCATGAATGAGATAATAGATGTGATTTCTAAATTAAAAAATTATCAAATCATTTAATTAACCTTATTTTAAACAATATTTA